>NZ_JANSIR010000050.1:16349-36004 GCF_047462155.1 Synechococcus sp. OH2 | reverse complement strand
CAAGTTTTTGGTCTACACCGCTGTCTCTGGTATTCTGCTGCTGATTGGCTTTTTCGGCCTCAGTTGGCTGAGCGAGGTTCACAGCTTTAGTTACACCGTTCTGCAGGCCCACCCCTTGCCCCTGCTGCAGCAGCTTTTGTTGCTTGTTCCCATCCTGCTGGGGCTGGCCATCAAGATCCCCTTGGTGCCCTTCCACACCTGGCTGCCGGATGCCCACGTGGAGGCTTCCACCCCCATTTCGGTGCTCTTGGCGGGGCTCTTGCTCAAGTTGGGCACCTATGGCCTGGTGCGTTTTGGCCTACAGCTTTTGCCGGCTGCCTGGGAGCAAGCCGGGCCCTGGCTGGCCAGTTGGGCGGTGGCCAATGTGCTGTATGGATCCCTGAACGCCTTGGTGCAGCAAGATATGAAAAAGCTGGTGGCCTACAGCTCCATTGCCCATATGGGCTACATTCTCCTGGCCACGGCGGCGGCCACCCCCCTCTCCTTGGTGGGATCCCTATTCCAGATGGTGAGCCACGGCCTGATTTCCTCGCTGCTGTTTCTGCTGGTGGGTGCCGTCTACGCCAATACCGGCACGCGGGATCTCAGGTTGCTGCGGGGATTGCTCAACCCGGAGCGGGGCTTGCCGCTTATTGGCAGCTTGACGGTGTTGGGGGTGATGGCCAGCGGCGGCACGCCCGGCCTGGTGGGCTTTATTGCCGAGTTCACCCTCTTTCGGGGCAGCTTTCCCGTCTTCCCCCTGCAGACGCTGCTGTGCATGGTGGGGACAGGATTGACGGCGGCCTACTTTCTGCTAATGGTGAACCGTGTCTTTTTCGGGCGCCTCTCGGAAGTGGCCATTGCCATGCAACGACATGCCGCCGGAGAACGCCTGCCTGCTGTAGTTCTAGCAGTGCTGGTGGTGTGGCTCGGCCTCCAGCCTGCCTGGGCAACCCATTGGGTGGAGTCCACCGCCGCTCACTGGGCCAGGCCGGTGGTTCTCAATCTTGCTGAAGCAGGCAGGCCGGTCACCGCTTTCGGGCCTGGGTCATCTTCGTTGTGACGATTTGGTGAGATCGACTGGGTTTTTGTTGTTGTCTCAACTGCTGCTTCTCCCATGACTGCTACCCTGGTTCCCGCTCCTTCCTGTTTCTTTCTGGCCGGCTTAGATCCTCTAGAGCAATGGCGACTGGCTCCTATTGTCCAACGCCTAGAGGCAGGGGGAGCCCTTGTGCCGGATTCCCCCAGCAACCGGCTGGAGGTGATCGGCATCCTCCATAGCTACGGCCGGGTGCTGGATGCCTACTCCCAGAATTTAATCTTCATTGCCGACCACCAATTTTTGGAGCTGTTCCCCGCTTTTAAGTACTTTAGCGGCGAAATTACGCCGGGCAAATGGCTGCGCTACCTCTGGCATGACCGCATCAACTACGAGTTTGCCGAATACTGCATGAAAGCCATGCTCTGGCATGGGGGGGGCGGTCTGGATCGCTATCTGGATACTCCCGAATTTGTCGAGCGAGCCAAGGTGGCTATTCGGGCCAAGTTCCGCTTCAACCCCCTTCTGCAGGGCCTTAACTTCCTCTGCCCCGACTTTGCGCTGGAACAAGTGCGCATGCTGGCCATGTACAGCGGCCTGGGCCAGTTTTGGCGGGTGATGAGCGATCTCTTCCTGACCCTGGCCAAGCGCCACGAGAGCGAACCCCAGCTCACCCTTGCCGACGTGGTGGCCCACATCCAGCAGGGGTTGGTGGCAGCCGCCAACAAGCCCATCACCTACGCTCCCTGCATCTGGGGCCACCGCTACGAGATCATCCCCCTGTCGGCGGGGCTGACCTTCCTGCCCGACACGGCCCTGCCCTACGTGGAAGCCGTGTTTTTCCGCTCTTTCCCCTTTATGGGCACAGTCTCTTACAACGCCCAGGCGCACCAGATCCCAGTCGAGCAGGCGGACTTCGCCTATGGAGCCCTCTATGCCGATCCGCTGCCGGTGGGGAGTGCCGGGATCCCACCCACCCTCTTGATGCAGGATATGATGCGCCACCTGCCTGAGTCTTTGCGGGAGCACTACCGCCGCCAGCCGCGCGGGGAAGATGACCTCAGGGTGAAAATCTGCCTCAGCTTCCAAAAGGCCATGTTCTGCGTTACTACTGCCGCCCTGCGGGCCCTTGCCCCCTTTCCTCTGGAAACCCAGGATCCAGAGCAGCAGTCGGCTAACCGCGAGTTCCTTGCCCCTTGGCTGCAACGGCTGCTGGGATCCCGTCTGTTAAGTGTGCAAGACTAATGTTGGTTCTGTCGTTTTTCCAGGGACGCTTGGAGCGATATCTGGCTCGCCAGAAGAGCAGGGGCTGCTTTGTAACATCCTACGTCTGTAGCTCCCGCGCAGCGGTGGCTAGGGGATCCCATTTTCGGATACAATGTCTTGTCTGATTGAGGAGTAGGGTGGCGTAGCCAAGTGGTAAGGCAGAGGTCTGCAAAACCTCTATGCGCCAGTTCGAATCTGGCCGCCACCTCTTAAACCTGACCTCCCTGGCGGGACACGCATGAAAGACAAGTTGATGTTGATGATCCCCGGCCCCACTCCCGTTCCCGAGAGTGCGCTGCTGGCCATGGCGCGGGGGCCTATCGAGCACCGCAGCAAAGAGTTCACCGCCATCCTGGAAGAGGTGACGGAGGGGCTGCGTTGGCTGCACCAGACTACTTCCGATGTGTTTGTCTTTGCCTCCAGCGGCACCGGGGCCATGGAAGCCGGGATCCTCAACACCCTTAGCCCAGGGGAACGGGTTTTGGTGGGGGTCAACGGCAAGTTTGGCGAGCGCTGGGCCGAGATGTCGGAGCAATTTGGCCTGCAGTGCGAGCGGATAGAAACCCCCTGGGGCGTGCCCTATCCCGTCGAGGTCTTCCAAGAAAAGCTGGCCGCCGACCGGGAGAAGACCATCAAGGCGGTCATTCTCACCCATTCGGAAACCTCTAGCGGCGTGGCCAACGACGTGCAGGCCATTGCGGCTGCCGCCCGCGAGCATGGGGAAGCGCTGGTAATTGTGGATGCGGTCACCAGTTTGGGGGCGATGCCAGTGCCCATGGACGAGTGGGGCTTGGATGTGGTGGCCTCTGGATCCCAGAAGGGCTACATGATCCCGCCGGGGCTGGGGTTTGTGGCCGTCAGCCCGCGGGCCATGGCTGCTGCCGAGCGCTCTCGCTTTCCCAAGTACTACTGGAGCTTCAAGCTGGCCCAAAAAGCCCTACGCCAGGGCACCACTCCCTTTACCCCGGCAGTAAATCTGTTTTACGCCTTGCAAGTTACCCTGCGCCTGATGCGGGCGGAAGGGTTGGAGGCCATCTACCGTCGCCACGACCGCTTGGCCCAGGCCACCCGCGCCGGTGTCAAGGCGCTGGGGCTGAAGCTTTTGGTGAACCCAGAGTCGGCGGCCAGCCCCTCGGTAACAGCCGTGCTGGCTCCCGAAGGGATCAACGCCGACACTATCCGCAGCACCCTGAAGAAGCATTTCGACATTGCCCTTGCCGCTGGCCAAGACCACCTCAAGGGCAAGATCTTTCGCATCGGCCACCTGGGCTTTGTGAGCGACCGAGACATTCTCACCACGCTGGCTGCTCTCGAGTCAACCCTGCACACTCTGGGCTACAGCGACTTCTCTCCTGGAGCAGCCCTCAAGGCTGCTGAAGAGATCTTGACCAACCCTTAGGGATCCCTGGCCACTACTGTAGTTCTCCACACCTGGCACCCCTCCTGCACCCCGGCTAGAATGGGTGGACATCCTTAACAAAACATAAAACTTCGGAGCTTAGCTTCTCTGGAGCAGCGCCTGTTGGGGAGGCAAGGGTAGCCATGCTGGTTGGTTTGCAATGGGATCCCTGTAGAGTGGCTTCTGCGGTGGAGCTGCGGCGGGTGCTGCAAGGGATCGGCCCTCTTTCTTGTCCCTTGCAGTACAACTTTCATCTGCACACCTGCTGCTCCGATGGGCGCATGGATCCGGCAGACTTGGCAGAGCAGGCGCGCCGGCACGGCCTCAAGGGCCTGGCCATCACCGATCACCACACCCTGAAGGGCTACGAACAGGCCCGTGCCCACCTGGATCGCGCCGAGGATCCCATTCTGTGGCCGGGGATCGAGATTACAGCCAACCTGCTGGGCTGCGAGGTGCATATTCTCGGCTACGGGTTTGATCCTGCCGACCCTGTTTTGGATCCCTTTATCCAGGGGGAGCAGGTGCCCGGCCTGCCCGCTGCTGAGGCCATTGGGGCTATTCAAGCGGCTGGGGGCCTGGCAGTGCTGGCCCATCCTTTTCGCTACGGGTTGCCTGCGGAAGAGCTGGTTCCGGAAGCCGTGGAGTTGGGCCTAGATGGCCTTGAGGTCTACTACGCCTACAAAAACCCCGAAATTTGGGCTCCTAGCCCAGAAGAGACGGCGATCGGGGAAAAGCTGGCCGAGACCTATGGACTTTTGAAAACCTGCGGCACCGATTCTCATGGCCCCAGTATCCTGAGGCGGATTTGAGCAAAGCCACCCAATAGAAAACTGGCTCCTAGGGGCGGGGATAGAGCAACTGGCCCAGGCGACGCAACTGCTCGGCCGTGCCCATACACAGCAATAGATCCCCCGGCTGCAGCAGGGTATCTCCACTGGGGCCGCCAATCAACTGGCCATCTGCCCGCCGAATCGCCACCACCAAAGCGCCAGAGCGGGCTCGCAAATTGGCTTTCCCCAAGGTTTGGCCGACATAGGGGCATTCTTGGGCCGCCAGCTCGTACTCCTCTAGGTAAAAAGTGCGATCCCGACCCGACAGGATCCCATCGACAAAGTCCACCACGCGGGGGCGCAAGGCAGCTGCCGCCATCCGCTTGCCGCCTGTGATATAGGGAGAAATGGCGTGGGCAACCCCGGCTCGCTGCAGCTTTTGCAAAGCCTCTTCCGTGTTGGCGCGGGCAATGGCGCGGATGCGGGGGTTCAAGGTGCGGGCCGACAGCACCACATAGAGGTTTTCGGCATCGCTGGAGAGAGCGGCAATCAGACCCTCGGCCTGCTGCACCCGCGCTGCCAGCAAGGTGGCATCCAGGGTGCTGTCCCCATGAAGAGCGATATATCCCAGCTCTTGCGCCACCTGAATTGCCTCGGCAGATTGATCAATAACCAAAAACGGTACCCCCTCTGCCTGAAACTCTTGCGCCACCTGCCGCCCAATGCGCCCAAAACCGCAAACGATGTAGTGGTTGTTCAGTGCTTCCATCTGTTTCTTCCACTTTCGCTGCCGGATCCCTTCCTGAAAATGCCCTTGGATGAGGGCCTCCGTAAAGCGGTTCACCATAAACCCGATGCTCAAAACCCCCATCAGGATCAAGGCCACCGTGAACAAGCGCCCCCGGTTTCCTAGCGGCCTCACCTCCATAAAGCCCACAGTGGTTAGGGTAATGACGCTCATGTAAAACGCTTCCACCCAAGGCCATTGCTCCACTCTGTGGTACCAGAGGGTGCCGATTAGGACAACGCCCAGCAGCGCCCCTACCCCCAAACCAAGATCCCGCCGGATGCCGGGATCCCTGTTGGCAGGGGGAAAAGGGTGACGAGCAGAAGCCATACGGCCCAGCCAGATCGAGTCGGGGAAAAAGTGGGAACTACAATGGGTAGGAGAAAGTCAGTTGTCGAGCAGCAGCGAGGGGAGTGCCGATGCCTGAGTACATCAAGGTAGAATATCGGATCGACAAAAAAGGACAGGTGACCGAGACTGTGTTGAACGGATCTGGCTCCAGTTGTACTCTAGCCACGGCAGAGCTAGAAGCAGCCCTTGGAACTGTGCAAGAACGAAAGCTATTGCCGGAGTTTCATCAGCCAGCAGAAGCCGAGGTAGAATCGCAGGTCTCTTTACCGCAAACCTGCTGACTCCGTCTCCTTGCCCCCAGTTTTCCCCTATCTACCTGCCTACCTTCGCTTCTTGCTCCCCTTGCCAGCAGCGCCGCTGGACCGCGCCGCCCCAACTGCCGACTGAAACAGCCAAACCGCCAAAGGGGCGGCGACGACCAAGATGATACTGGTGGGGCCGACGCCAAAATCCGGCTCACCGGAAGCCAACTCGAAAATCGAACCCACAGCGGCGATGGCACTGATGCAGGAAACGGCCAAGAGCAGGTAGCCTTTAACACTGGTGGTCATAGGGAACTCGTCTGTGGACTACGGTTAAGCGGTACAGCCTGTCTGGCACAAGGGGCAGCCGGGCAAACGTCTATTCGCGAAAAAGCCCTCCCACTCTCGAGAGGGCTACTTTCTATGCTACGGGCAGGGATCCCCAGCCAGCAAGCCAGAGCTGGGCTCTCTCTTAAAAAGCAACCCGGGAAGTGCAATTAGAGGGCAGGCCTAGCCATTGACGATGATCTTGCCGACCATGCCAGCCCCGCGGTGGGGAGTGCAGTAGTAGGTGTACTCACCCGGAGGGACATCGACAAAGGCCGATTCCACCACTTCGTTGGGAGCCGTGAGCAGGGCCTTGTGGGACAGCTTGGCCGCCAAGGCCGCATCGCCACCGGGTACCTTGTCAAAGACAACGTTGTGAGGATAGACCTTGTTGTTGACCCACCGAACAGTATCTCCCTGATTGATGGTGAGGGAAGGGGGATCGAAAATCAGTTGGGCCTTGTCAGAGCCCATTTTAACTGTGTAGGTTTCAGCAGCAGCAGGGTTGGACAGGAAAGCTACCCCAGCCACCCCGACTACGAGAGCGAGGAGGATGAGCTGCAGACGCTTCGCTAGGTTAAAAATGAACAACATGGATTCCTCTCAAAACGTAACGGCCGTCGCCCCCGCCTCTGCGACTAGTCCACCACTTTCCAAGTTGTGAAGGAAAGGTACCCAGCTCAGCAGGGACGTTCAACTTCTATCTTAGGATTTTAAGGCGGAACAGGAACACAGCGGGGCAGCTGGGTAGCCCCGTACTAAAGTACGGGGCGGAGAAGCCCGCTCACGTTAGCGGGACGTAGTCCTTAAGCGACTTGAGTCGCTCGCCAATGTAAGCACCCACCCTGGTGAAAGACCGGGACAGTGCCGTAAGTCAACAAGTAAGCGGAACCTCCAAGCTTTGCCTTTAGGAACCGTCTAGGGGCATCTTGACAGCGCCTTTGTGAGTTCCTCTGTGGACTGCGTAAGAATCCCCTGACTTAAAATCAGGGGAGTATCAACTATTACCTTGCTAGAGCCAGGGGCTGTTCCAGACGTTAGGGCCACAGGGAGAGATCGGGCTACGGGATTGCCTCGAGTCTCTCCCTTTCTCATTGTCTCTCACCGCAAGTCGGCGATTCTTGGCTCTGTAGGGTCTCGGAGAGAAAGCTGACCATTCCTGAAAATCCGGGAGTGCCTTGCCAGCCAAAATCCGTAGGGTTGCCGATGCGGGAGGGGGGTAGGCCATTCTAGCCTCTAAGCAGAGAACAAGGTGCTCTTCTCTTGCTGTTCTCCGATTGCTTGCTAGGTTGCGTGTAAGACACCAACTCGCTCAGTAGAACTGGAATGCTGTCTAAAATATACAGTATTCGTCCATCGCCCGTACGAGTAAGCCTTCTACTCAGATTTTGGAATTGGCAGAACAAGGGCGAAACATTCAGGTCTTGGCTCGCTGCATCGGCACAGCCTTGAATTTAGGCAGTCCGCTCAAGTTGTAGTACATTACACTCCGCAGGCATGGGAGTAATGCCTGCTTTTCAACTCCTACCAGCTAATCTCGCTTGCACTTCTGCAGAGTTCCTCAGCAGCTTTTTCAGCCTGATGAGTTTTGTGGAGGGAGGGATCCCAAAAGTTTTTGGGCCCTCTCGGTAAGACAGGCATCCAGAGTGCCGCCTCTAATTTGGGGATCCCAAGGCTAGTGCTGAACGATTCCCTGAACCATAGCGTCGGTCAGTTGGCATACTCCCCAGCCCTAAAGAGTGGGGATTCTTGTTCTTGGTTCCACGACAGCACTTGCTGAGTTGTGGGCTGCCCCTTCCCAATAGCAGTGCTCCTCTCCCCACGCGTTCCCCTCTTACAGGGCAGTTCCCCAATGCCCCTAGGTGCTGTTCCAGCTTAATACTGCTTGCCCATACTGATTGTGAAGAGTTAAGCCATACCTCAAAAAGGGAGTCAACACGGATTTTCCAGCAAAAAAGTTGTATATTGGCCAGCCATTGGGATCCCCAAGCTTAGTGAACAACTCCCGCCACTCATCTTCGTTGAGTAAACACAACAGAGATTTAACTTATTCTCCTCAATTGCAGTACGAACGGCTTTCATCCCGACACCGATTTGCGCTTGAGTCAACACAATTCACCCATACAGTGCGGGGCTTCCCGCCGATTAAGCTAAAGAGCCGTGACTGAGGATGTGCTTGCTGCCCTTGACCAGACCACTTGCCTAGGGTCGAAAGCCCTCCCCTGGCAGAGCCTCCAAGAGTTGAACACTTGGACGAAACAGCCGTCCTGCAGCCAGGGAGCATGTTATCCTGAGTTGGCTTAGTATGATTTCATAGCCGGGCTCAGCCGCCATCTTTCTAACTGCGGCTGGCTAACCCGCCGTTTAGGGATCCGGCTCAACTTTCTTCGCATTGCAGGCAAAAGACAATGGTAGGCATCTTCAGGCGCTTTTTCGGCTCTCGCGGTCAAGCAGATTCCAAACCTTCCTCAGAGACAGCTGCTCAGCCAGCTAAAAAGAAAGACAACACCTTTTTTCTCGACCCGGATGAGGCCAAAACCCTTGGCAACATCGAATACATGCGCACTCCCAGGATCGTGAAGCACACCTTCCAGGATTTTGGCTCTGCGGAGAAGGTGGAGGTAGTGGAGCAGGTTTCTTCCCTAAGCAAAGTTAAGTTGGCCGTAGAACAGGCCAAAGCTCCTGAACCTGCTTCTGAGCAGAGCTCTTCCACCTCAAACAGAAGCAGTGAAGCAGGCTTACGCCGCCAGGGGGGATCCGACCTGGACATGTTTCGCAACATGGCCCGCAGCCTGAAGCGCAAGTAGGCTGGATCCCAGCTTATTGGCTGCATAGGATACAACGGCTATCGAAACGGCCAACCAACACGAAATTCAAGGAGGGGCAATGGCGATTAAGCGAGGCACTCTGGTGCGGGCCATCCGCGAGAAATTGCAAGGCAGCCTGGAAGCCCAGGCCAGCGACTCTTTTATTCCCAGCTACGTCTTCGATACTGCTGGAGAAGTGGTGGATATCAAGGACAACTACCTCCAGATTAAGTTTGGGGCTGTTCCCACCCCCCCAATTTGGCTGCGGGCGGATCAGGTCGAGGAGATCGCGAGTTGAACAGGAGCATGGAAGGCTCCTCTTTGGCTTGAGGGAGGGCTAATGCTACCTCTGGCTTCTCCCACGCGCGAACAACTTCTGCAACGCAGGCGACTTTTGCGTCAGCAACGTCGCAACCGCTTTTGGCAGGGATCCTGGCGCTTAGCCAGCTCGATGGGCGTTCTGACACTGCTGGTGTTGGGTCTGCAGCAGCCCTACTGGCAAATTCGCCGGCCGGAGCAAATTCAGGTAAAGGGCAGCTACTGGGTGGATCCCGACTGGATACGGAGGCAATTGCCTCTGACCTATCCCGTGAACATCTGGCAGGTGCAGCCGGCTGTGTTGGAAAGAGCCTTACTGGGATCCCCAGCTCGCCCTTCTCCCCTCAAAAGCGTCCAGGTACAGCGGCAGCTGCTGCCGGTGGGGGTGATTGTCCAGGTGCGGGAACGGCAACCGGTTGCACGCGCCCGCCAGGGCGACCAGACAGGCTGGGTGGATCGGCAAGGCCATTGGCTGCCCCCCGATCCCTTTCGACACCACAGCGGATCCTCTCTCTCCTGGCCTGAGCTGGAGTTGCTGGGCTGGGAGAACCACACGCCCGAGCAATGGGCCTTGTTGCTCGAAGCCCTGCAACAGTCTGAGATCCGGATCGAGACCGTAGATTGGCAATCAGGAGAGGGAATCACGCTCCACACTGAGCTGGGCAACGTTTACCTGGGGCCGATTTCTGACCGCCTGCCCCTGCAAATTCAAACCCTCAACCAAATGCGGGATCTGCGCCGCTACTGCGAGTGTACACCCGACGAAATTCTCCAGATCGACCTGACCAGCCCCAGCGTACCCACCCTGCAGCTCACCCCTGCCGCCACCCAGAAGCGCTGGAAGCCCTTGGAGCAGCGCTAGCCCTGGGATGAGCTTGCTGCCATGAACACAGTGCCAGCGGTGGAAGTCAAACAGTTGTGGGTCGGCTATCCCGGTTGTCCGCCGGTGCTGCAAGGGCTGGATCTACGGGTTGAGGCCGGGCAGCACCTAGGGATCATTGGCCCCAATGGCGCCGGCAAAACCACCCTGTTCCTGGCCCTCGCCGGCCTGTTGCCCCCCTGTTCCGGCCAGATCACGTTGTTTGGGCAGCCGCTCCGGCCTGGCCAGTTTCGCCCTGAGGTGGGGCTAGTGTTTCAGGATCCCGACGATCAGCTGTTTGCTGCCTCGGTGGCCGAAGATGTAGCCTTTGGGCCGCGCAACCTGGGACGTTCTGAGGCGGAGGTCGCGGCTGTGGTTCAAGCAACCCTGGAGATGACCGGCACCCTGCATCTGGCCAACTGTCCCCCCCATCATCTCTCCGGCGGCGAAAAACGCATGGTTGCGATCGCCGGGATCTTGGCGATGCAGCCGCAGTTGATCCTCTACGATGAGCCGACTGCCAACCTGGATCTGCGCGCCCGTCGCCGGCTAATCGCCTTTTTGTTGCAAGCAACGCACACCTTTCTGCTCGCTTCCCACGATCTGGAACTGATCCTGGAAGTGTGCGATCGGGTGCTCCTCTTGGATCAAGGCCGGATTTGTGCCCAGGGATCCCCGGCCCACCTGATGAGCCAACCCAACCTCATGGAAGCCCATGGCTTGGAAGTGCCACCCTCGCTGCGCCGATAACGGCAAAAGTTGAAAAGATGTCAAGAATTATTTTTGAGTTGATAACAATTTTGCCTCTCTTAATAAAAAGCTATCGTGCTAATTAAAAATATTGATTTTCCTCCAGGATTGAATGGGGATATCATTCTGTTAAGTCGGGGGATCCCTTCTCTGGGCTGTCCTCGTCGATTTTGTCGGATCGATTTTGTGCAAGAAAGATGGGGACTTAGCCTGGAGTTGGCAGCTTTGCCCGCCTAAGTGACAGTTGTGGTTAACCCAGATGGCTCCTACAACCTTTTCTGGCTTCAGTCTATTGAGTCTGAGGTCGGCGGCTGGGCAGAGCCTTCTCTCCAGGGGGAGGTCTGTGGTGGCTGGGGTAGGTGTGGCCGAGAAGAGCTGTCCACTGAGGTTTGGGCAGAGAATCTCCCGGATGAGTTCGAGGGAAATTGCAGGATCGAACCCAATAGGGGAGATCAGGTTGGAGATCGATTGGCCTTATTGCTGGGTTCGGCAACGTTCAGGAAGTGAGTGTTCAAAAGTGGAGGGTTGATATGCCTATTGCAGTCGGAATGATCGAAACCCGTGGGTTCCCGGCAGTGGTAGAAGCTGCCGACGCCATGGTAAAGGCCGCGCGCGTCACCCTCGTGGGTTACGAGAAAATCAGCAGCGGGCGCGTCACCGTGATCGTGCGGGGCGATGTCTCCGAGGTGCAGGCCTCGGTAGCTGCCGGCTTGGAGTCTGCCAAACGGGTGAGTGGGGGCGAGATCCTCTCCCACCACATCATCGCCCGTCCCCACGAAAACCTGGAGTTTGTGCTGCCCATCCGCTACACGGAGGCAGTGGAGCAGTTTCGCACCTAAACCAAGCAGTTGCACCTAGCCCGGAATTGACCCGAGCCGGAAAATCGGGCCGGGTTTACACTCCCCCAACAATTTCAGCGTAAGGAGTCCCTATGGCTATTGCAGTCGGAATGATCGAAACCCTGGGCTTCCCGGCAGTGGTAGAAGCTGCCGACGCCATGGTAAAGGCCGCGCGCGTCACCCTCGTGGGTTACGAGAAAATCAGCAGCGGGCGCGTCACCGTGATCGTGCGGGGCGATGTCTCCGAGGTGCAGGCCTCGGTGGCCGCCGGGATCGAGTCGGTGAAGCGGGTCAATGGCGGCCAGTTGCTCTCCTGGCACATCATCGCCCGTCCCCACGAAAACCTGGAGTACGTGTTGCCCATTCGCTACACCGAGGATGTGGCTCAGTTCCGCGAAGGGGTCAACGCCATCCGTCCCTTCACCCGTCCATAGATGCGTATCGCGATTGTGCGGGGCACTGTTACCAGCACCCAAAAGGATCCCAGCCTGACGGGGGTGAAGTTTCTGGTGGTGCAGTATGTCGATCTCGAGGGCCGACCGCAGCCCGACTACGCTGTAGCCGCCGATCCAGTGGGGGCCGGCGCTGAGGAGTGGGTGCTGGTCAGCCAAGGCAGCGCAGCTCGCCAGCCGCAGGGGAACGAAACCCGCCCGTTGGATGCAGTGGTGATGGCGATCATCGACACCGTTAGCATTGGCGGTCGCTCCCTCTACAACAAGCGCGACCAACGCTAGCTGGGATCTCTCTTTCCTTTCCCTGACGTGTTCTAGAGGCTCACGGTTATGCCTGCTCACACCTACGCTGCGCCGCCAACGCCCTGGTCTCGCCGCCTGGCGGAGCCTACCATTCATCCCTCTGCCTACGTGCATTCCTTCTCCAATCTCATTGGGGATGTGCGCGTGGGCGCGCAGGTGCTGATTGCCCCAGGAACTTCCATCCGTGCAGATGAGGGCTCCCCCTTCTACATTGGCGACGGCTCCAACGTCCAGGATGGAGTGGTGATCCATGGCCTGGAACAGGGGCGGGTCATTGGCGAGGATGGCCAGCCTTACTCGGTTTGGATCGGCAAGAATACCTCCATTGCTCACATGGCTTTGATCCACGGGCCAGCCTACGTGGGCAACAACTGCTTCATCGGCTTTCGCTCCACGGTATTCAACGCGCGGGTGGGGGATGGCTGCATCGTCATGTTGCACTGCCTGATCCAGGATGTGGAGATCCCGCCGGGCAAGTATGTGCCCTCCGGCTCCATCATCACCACGCAAGCTGAGGCGGATCGGCTGCCCGATGTGCAGGATAGCGATGCCAAGTTTGCCCAACATGTGATCGGCATCAACCAGGCTCTACTGGAAGGCTATCACTGCAGTGAAAACCTCGTCTGTATTGCTCCCATTCGCAACGAACTTCTGCAGTCGCGCACCTCTAACCCAACGGCTACGGAGACGGCATCTATGACTCATTCCTCCTCTCGCGCCAACGGCCGGAACGGCGGCGGATCCGTTCTCAAGCCGGAGGTGGTGGAGCAGGTTCGCGCCCTGTTGGCCCAAGGCTATCGGGTAGGGCTGGAATATGCCGATGCCCGCCGCTTCCGCACTTCTTCCTGGCAGAGCGAAAGCCCAATCACCAGCACCCGCGAGGCCGAGGTAATGCAATCGCTGGAAGCTATTCTGGCGGAGCACCGCGGCGAATACGTGCGCCTGCTGGGGATCGACCCCAAGGCAAAACGACGGGTGCTGGAGCAGATCATCCAAACCCCGGAGGGGCCGGCGACTGTTTCCGGATCCCCCAGCCACGTCTCGGTTACGGCCCCAGGTTCTGGGGCAGCCAGCTCGCGCCCTGACGCCGGCTTGGAGGAGGAGATCCGGGCGCTATTAGCGCAGGGGTATCGCGTCGGCCTGGAGGTGGCCGATGTTCGCCGCTACCGCACCTCTTCCTGGCAGACTTTGGGCAATTGGAGCGGCTCGGCCCAAGAGATCCTGGCGGCTGTGCAGGCGGCCCTGGCCGAACACACGGGAGAGTATGTGCGCCTGCTGGGGATCGATCCCAAGGCCAAACGGCGGGTACTGGAGAAGGTGATTCAAACGCCCCAGGGGCAGGTGAGCAGCAGTAGTGGCGGGACAGCCCCGCCTGCAGAGGGGGGCAACCTGGGAGGGAGTGCTGCTGGCCTCGACCTGGAGTTACAGGAAGAGGTACATCGGCTGCTGGCCCAGGGCTATCGCATCGGCTACGAATATGCTGACGAGCGCCGCTTCAAAACCTCCTCTTGGCAAAGCGGGCCGACCATTCACGCTAGCCGCGGGCCGGAGGTGTTGGCCAAGCTGACGGCTGCTTTGGCGGAGCACCAAGGCCATTACGTGCGCCTATTGGGGATTGATCCCAAGGGGAAAAAGCGGGTTTACGAGCGCATCATTCAAACGCCCGGCGGCAAGTCGCCCGCCCCTGCAGCCCAGGGATCCCCAGCGGCTACTCCTGTTTCCACCGTTCCTGCCAGCACCCGACTCAGCAGCGAGGTGGTGGCACAGGTGCAGCAATTGCTCAGCCAGGGCTACCGCATTGGCACCGAACACGCGGACAAGCGGCGTTTTCGCACCTCCTCTTGGCAGAGCTGCAGCCCTATCGAGGCCACCCAGGTGCCCCAGGTGGTAGCGGCTCTGGAAGCCTGCCTGGAGGAGCACCGCGGCGAGTATGTGCGTCTGCTGGGCATCGACCCCAAAGCCAAGCGACGGGTGCTGGAGCAGATCATCCAAACCCCTTGAGGGATCCGCATTTTCTCTGAATCACTGTCGGTTCAAGGTTGGTTTTGGTCCGACCTCCTAGCGATGAGGAGCACCTTGGCTTTGCCTCTGCCCACCTCCACAATGCTGCGCTCCTGGCCCAGCCAGAACGGCGAAACTCACTACTATGTCAGTGGCGAAGTGCAGGTGGAGGCAGGAGCAGGCATCGGAGCGGGAGTGCTGTTGCGGGCCAACCCCGGCTGTCGCATCGAGATCGGGCGGGGCGTCTGTATTGGCATGGGATCCGTTCTCCACGCCTGTGGGGGATCCCTTGTCGTGGAGGCGGGGGCCACCCTGGGGATGGGGGTACTGGTGATCGGTCAGGGCACCATCGGCAAAAATGCCTGCATTGGCTCGGAAACCACGCTGCTCAACTGTTCGGTGCTCAGCCAGGCAGTGATCCCTCCCCGCTCGCTGGTCGGGGATCCCACCTATTCCAGCAGGCAAGAGGCGGAGGTGGGCATAGCTAGCGAGGCAGAGCCCGTGTCGGCAGTAGCCCCGCCAGAACCCTCTGAGGAAACCTTGCCTGAGCCGGCCTCTCCCCCCGATTCGCCGCTGGTTCAGGTGGAAAAGCAAACCCGTCGTTGGCAGGAGGCGGCTGAGCAAACCCAAGAGAACTCAAGATCCCCTAAGACCCGCAAGCTCAATGGGATCCCGGGCTATTCGGAGCTGGATCGGCTGCTGGGCAAGATCTATCCTTACCGGCAGATCCTATCCTCTGGGGGTGGCCAGTCTTGAGGGCTACACTGGCATAAAGAAGTAGGGTGCTATGTCCACCTCTTTGGGTCTTATTCAGACACGCAGCTTTCCAGTCATTGTGCGCATTGCCGACGCCATGACCAAGTCGGCAGGAGTGGCGCTGATCGGCTTTGAGAAGATCTCAGGAGGCTACTGCACGGCAATCGTACGGGGAGGGATTGCCGATGTGCGCATTGCCATCGAGGAGGGGATTGAGCTAGCCCGCCAGTTTGACCAAGAGGAAATCTCCAGTTTGGTCATTCCACGGCCTTTGCCCAACTTGGAGGCGGTGCTGCCCGTCAGCAGCAAGCTGTCTCAACTGGCGCAAAACCGCGGCTACAGCCGCCTCAGCAACTTGGCCGTGGGCCTGCTGGAAACCCGCGGCTTTCCGGCTATGGTAGGGGCCGCCGATACAATGCTGAAAACGGCGGATGTGCAACTGGCCGCCTACGAGACCATCGGCGACGGGCTGTGTACGGCCATCATTCGGGGCACGGTGGCCAACGTGGCCATCGCCATCGATGCCGGCATGTACGAGGCAGAGCGCATCGGCGAGTTGCATGCGGTGGCCGTGATCCCGCGCCCTCTCGACGAACTGGAGCAGGCTCTACCGGTGGCCAGTTGTTTCGTTGCCCAACCGGTTACCTTGCCGGTGGCCATCCCCCAAGCCCAAGGACAAGAGGTGCGGCGCAGCGATACCGTTGTCGAGCGGATCCCAGTTTATCTGGAGCCGCCGGAAACCCCTTAGGTTGACCTTGCAAGACGGGAAGGCTCGTGCTGTACCTGACCTCTCCGTATATGGGGGGCACAGGGGGATGTTAGTTGAAGATCTGGGATTACCTCCAGAAAGCCGAGCGGGGCAGAGAGGAAAAATGTTAGGCTACTGGAAGACCTGGGTCCGTGCAGCTCCGACGCCCAAACCGTGTCAGGATCGGAAGATAGCAGCACTACGGGATGCTCGGAGCAGGCGCGTCAACCCGGGTCGCCCTTTTCCTGCACCTAGATTTTCCTTGTTCAAGTTGTTCCGCTGGCCCTGGCAAGGCACACCCTATGGCTGAGAAAGACAACCCCCTCGCCAACTTGGCTGAGAAAGCTTTCTACTTTGGTATGGGTCTGGCCGCTCTGGTGGCCGACAATGCCCCCAAGGTAGCTGGGAGTGCTAGAGAGCGCCTGCTGGAGCTGCGCAAGCAGGTGCAAGCCTTAGTCGATGAATTGGTAGAGTTGGGGGCAATGAGAGCCGAGGAGGCGCAGGCCTACATGGACGCCATTGCCGCCAATGCTAAGCGCAAAGAAGAGGGGGAGCCTGCTGGTGGCCCCCGCAAAATCACTATCGAAGATATGGGCGGAGCAGAGCTAGAAGGGAGTACTGCCATTGAGCTGTCGGAGGCAGCTCGCCTGCGCCGGCAGATTGCTGAGCTGCAGGCAGAACTGGAGCGCATCAAGAAAGAGACAGGTAGAGCCTAGGTCTCGCTAAAGACAGGGAGGGCTCCCTAGCTCTGCAGAAGCCAGCCCGCCCTCACAACTGTCCAGCAACGCGTCCTGGAGGACTCGAACCCCCGACATCCGGTTTTGGAGACCGACGTTCTACCAACTGAACTAAGGACGCATGGGTAAAGAACCAGCCCCTTACCTAGTTTACCCAGTGTAGCAGGTATGCCCAAAGCCTCAGAGGGCTTCTTCTTTAGAATCCGTTTTGGCTTTGATGCGAGTGGCCTTGCCCACTCGGTTTCGCAGATAGAACAGCTTGGCCCGCCGCACCTTGCCACGCCGCAACACCTGGATTGACTCAATGCGCGGCGAGTGAACCAGGAAGACCCGCTCCACTCCAATTCCCTGGAAAACCTTGCGCACCGTGATGGTGCGGTTGCATCCAGAGTGACGCATGGCGATAACCGTACCTTCAAAGGCTTGCACCCGCTCTTTGCCGCCCTCTTGAATGCGCACCCCCACCCGTACCTGATCGCCAACATGGATCTCTGGCAGATCCGGCTTCATGTAGGCCGCTTCGATGGAGCGGAGGATCTCTTCGGCGTTGATGCGAGCGTTCATGGCTTTCCCGCGCTATCGGCAGTTAATCAGTGTAGCAATCCCCCCCTTTTTTGTACAGAGCCTGCCAGCCGCCCGCACCCAATAGCCGATGTGGGAAACCGCGTTTGCACCCCCTCTCCTTTTTCAATAGGCTGGATACAGAGAAAGCCCTTGTGAAAGGCGAGAGACTTTTGTGATCCTGCGCACCAATGAGCCCCAGACGGGATCCCCACCCCCTGCCAAATCTACTGACCAACCCCTGCCACAGAGCGGATCCCGCAACAGAGGACTGCCCATCGGCTGGATCCTGGTGGGGATGCTGTTGGCCGGCTTGGGCGGTGGCGGCATTCTCGTTCAGCGTCAGCTCCGGCAACAGATGGCCCAGCGTCTGCAGAGGCTAACGGTGCCCGTGCAGGTGACAGATCTCACCCAACGCCTGAGGGTGAGCGGCCAGGTGCAGCCGATCCGGCAGGTGAATGTCAGCCCCCGCGAGTCCGGTCGTCTGGCGGAGCTGCTGGTGGATCAGGGGGATGAGGTGGTGGCGGGGCAAGTGTTGGCTCGGATGGACTACGGCGATCTGGCTAGCAGCATTCGCCAAGCCCAAGCCCGCATCCAAGAGCTACAGGCCCGCCTGGCGGAACTACAAGCCGGCGAGCGACCCCAGGTCATCGCGGCAGCCCAGGCTAGGGTGGACGCGGCGCGGTCGCAGGTGAGTTTGGCCCAAAGGGAATTGGAGCGGATTCAGGCGCTGGTGCAGGAGGGGGTTGTAGCCCGCAGCGAGCTGGATCAACGCCTAGCTCGCTTGGAACAAGCGCAAGCGGACTTGCAAGCTGCCCAACAAGAGCTGGAGCGATTGCAGTCAGGTAGCCGCCCAGAAACGCTGCAGCAGATCCAAGCTCAGATTGCCCAGGCGCAAGCCGAGCTGGCGCAGCGGCAATCTCGCCTGGCTGAGGCCGAGATCCGGGCGCCTTTTTCCGGCGTGGTGGTGCAGCGCTTTGCCGAGGTGGGATCCTTTGTAACTCCCACTACCGCAGCTTCCGATGTCACCGCCGCCTCTTCCAGCTCCATCTTGGCACTGGCCCAAGGGATCGAAGTGCGAGCAGAGGTGCCGGAGGCGCAAATTGCCCAGGTGCGGGTGGGGCAGCCGGTGGAGATCCGATCCCTGGCCTATCCGGATCGGGTGGTGCAGGGGCGGGGGAAGCGGATTGCCCCTGCCACGGTGATGGTGCGGGAGGTCACCGTCTTTCGGGTCATGATCGAGCCGGAGCCGGGGGCAGACTTTTTGCGCACCGGCATGAACGTCTCGGTGGATTTTATCGGGGAGCGGCAGCCTCAGGCGCTCACAGTGCCCTCGGTGGCCATCCTGCGGGAGCAGGGCCAAGAGGGGGTGATCCTGCTGGATCCGCAAACCCAGCGGCCCGTCTATCGACCAGTGGAAACGGGCCTCACCCAGGGCGGGATCACCCAAGTGCTCTCGGGCTTGCGGGCGGGGGATCGGGTCTTTACGGCGCTGCCGCCGGGGGTGAACCTAGAGGCTTTGATCCGACAAGAGCAAAATCGCAGCGAAACCGCTCAAATCAAGCCACACCCATGAGCCTACCGATTGCAGCCCAAATGGCCTGGCAAATGGTGCGCCGCTACCGCCTGCGCACCGGTTTAAGCATGTTGGGGATCCTCATCGGCAACGCCGCTGTGGTGGCCATTGCTGGGTTTGGCCATGCCGCCCAGGAGCTGGCCGTGGATCAGTTCCGTTCTTTGGGCACCAACTTGCTCATTGTCTTTTCTTCCAGCTTGGGCCTGGCGGACGCCAGCAACACCCGTCCCATCACCCTTGACGATCTACGGGCAATTGCCGCGGAAGTGCCCGCTGTGTCGGCAGCCGTCCCCAGTCTTGTGGTCAATGTGCGCGCCGTGCGGGGCGGAGTGGATCGCCGCTATGAGGCCACAGGCACCTGGCCGGAGTATTTGTCGGTGCTGAATTTGGAGGTTGAGGAAGGCCGCTTTCTCTTGCCGGCGGATATTGAGGAGCAGCGCCCGGTGGTGGTGCTGGGCAGCGAGGCCGCCCGCGAGCTGTTCGGCTTGGATCCTGCCGCTGCAATTGGGGAGACGCTGCTGCTCAACAACTTGCCCTTTGAGGTAATCGGCACGTTGCGTTCCAAGCCAACGGTGTTTGGCAACAGCGATGCTGGCCTGTTTTTGCCGGTGGATGTGGTGGCCAACCGCTTTGTCGGGCGGCGTTCCCCCTACGGCCTGGAGCTGACGGCGATCTTTGTCTCGGCCCGCTCTGAAGCCGATCTGCCGGCTGCCGAGTTCCAGATCCGCAACTTGCTGCGGCAACGGCACCAACTGGTGGGGGAGGATGACTTCGTCGTCCGCAAC
>NZ_JANSIR010000050.1:15671-16234 GCF_047462155.1 Synechococcus sp. OH2 | reverse complement strand
GGTGTTGCTGGACGGGGCAGCCAGGATCTTAACCCTGCTGCGGGTGTTGTTGACCGGCACGGCGGCCCTCTCGCTGCTGGTGGGCGGGGTGGGGATCATGAATGTGATGCTGATCTCGGTGTCGGAACGCACCTCTGAGATCGGGCTGCGCAAGGCGATTGGCGCCGATAGCCGGCAAATTTTGCAGCAGTTTGCCACCGAGGCTATTCTCATTGCCGTCAGCGGCGGCGTGGCCGGGATCCTCCTCAGCAGCGGCCTGCTGGTGGCGGTGCAAGTGTTCACCCCCCTGGCCACCCGCGTGGATGCAGTGGCAGTGGCAGTGGCCTTTTCCCTCTCGACAGGGATTGGGCTGGTCTTCGGCATTTTCCCGGCCCGCAAAGCGGCGCAACTGGATCCCATCGAGGCCCTGCGAGCCTGAGATCCCCCATTCGTACATTCGTAGGATAATGGGAGCTTACAGTTGACACTCCCGCGACTAAAGTCGGGGGGTTCTTACGCAGTCCACAGTTGGACTCGTAAAGGCGCTGTCAAGACGCCCCTAGACGGTTCCCAGAGACAAAGCC
>NZ_JANSIR010000050.1:0-15661 GCF_047462155.1 Synechococcus sp. OH2 | reverse complement strand
GCACTGTCCGGGTTTTTCACCGGGGTAGGTGCTGACTTAAGATTACAAGATAACATTGGCGAGCGACTCCAGTCGCTCGAAGGCTTTTCTGCCCTGCACTACTCGCGCTAGCGGCGCGGAGCGCTGAGTACGGGGCTACCAAGTTACTCTGCTGTGTTGAGTTGTCCGCCGTTCGCTAAGGAGCTTCCCCCTTGGTCAGAGAGCGAATAGAGGTGATCGTCCCTGCCACCACCGCTAACTTGGGGCCGGGGTTCGATTGCATCGGTGCAGCCCTGGAGCTCTACAACCACTTCCAATTTCGCGAGATTCCCACCGGTCTCAGCATCCACTATCGCGGCAGCGATCACATCAGCCAGAGCAAGGACAACCTGGTGTATCGCGCCTTCTGCCGTGCTTTCGAGCTGCTCAGCAAGCCGGTGCCGGGGGTGGAGATTGAGATTACCCTCAACGTGCCCCTGGCGCGGGGGCTGGGCAGCTCTGCCACTGCGATTGTCGGCGGCCTGCTGGGGGCCAATGCTCTTGGATCCCTGAACCTGGCTCCTGAGACTCTCCTGCAGTTGGCCATTGCCCTCGAAGGCCATCCCGACAACGTGGTGCCTGCCCTCCAGGGCGGCTGTCAACTCTGTGTGCAGGGGCAGCAGGGGCAATGGGTATTTTGTCCGGTGGATTGGCACGAACACATCGGCCTGGTGGCGGCAGTGCCTAACTTTAAGCTGTCCACCCAGGCGGCCCGCGAGATCCTGCCCAAGTCCGTCAGCCTGGCGGATGCTGTCTTTTCCGTCAGTCACCTGGGGCTGCTTATCCGCAGCCTGCAGTCGGGGCGGGTGGACTGGCTAAAGGTGGCCTTGCAGGATCGGCTGCACCAACCGGCGCGCATGGAGCTAATTACCGGCTTCAAAACCGTCCAGGCGGCGGCTCTGGCTGCCGGGGCCTATGGGGTGGTGATCAGCGGGGCTGGCCCCACACTTTTAGCCTTCTGCGCCCCGGAGGAGCGAGAACGAGTGGGATCCGCCATGGTCGGCGCCTGGGAGCAACTGGATATCGAAGCAGAGGCCAAACCCCTGAATTTGGATCGAGAGGGGGGACGGGTGGTGATCCATTCCCAAGTATAGAGGAGGCTCTTGGGTCAAGCTGGTCATCCCGATTGAAAGGGGGTCGTGCTTTTAGAATACGACCCTTTGAAAGACTGGGCAAAACTCTTTCGGCATCCCTACCCTGGCAGGAGCAGGCCCAGCAATAGGAGCAGGGGGGGGAGAAACAGCCAAGCTGCCACCGCCAAAGCCGCCATCGCCGCCACCAACACCGCTCCGGCAGCGCAATCTTTAGCAATTTCTGCCAGCAGGTGATAGCGGCTGCCCAGGGTCAGATCCACCACTGCTTCCAGGGCAGTATTCACCAGCTCCAAGGCCATCACCATCCCGCTGGTCAAGCTGATCAGGGCCATTTCTACAGCGCTCAGCCGCAGGGCCAACCCCAAGACAAAGGCCACCACCGCCACAGCCAGGTGGATGCGAAAGTTGCGCTGGGTGCGGGCGGCGTACAGCAGGCCCTTTCCCGCATAGTAGAAGCTTTTACTGAGGCTAGTGGCCACCTGCCACGAGGGGGGGCGCTGCCAGGGATCCTTCGCCGTGAGGTCAGCCTGGGCTCCCGCATCTGCTGCCTTGGAGGGATGGGCCGAATTGACCTGCGCTGAAGTAAAAGGAGCTCGCTGTCGCAATGCCGCCAAACGCAGCGGCTGGGGAAAACGGCTAGGGCTGCTGGCCATGGGTCACCTCCAGATCTTCTTGGATGGCGGCAAGCAGGTAGCGCTGTTGCTGCAACATGCGCTGTAGGGAAAGCTCATCGGGGTGATCCCATCCCAGGAGATGCAGCAGGCCGTGGCTGGCCAGCCAGGCCAATTCCTGCGACAGCCGCTGCCCCTGGGCTTTTGCTTGCGCGCAAGCAGTGGGTACCGAAATTACGATATCCCCCAGCAGGCGCACCCCTGTTATCTTCTGCAGCTCGACAGGGGTGGACATCTCCTCGGCGGCAAAGGCCAGGACATCGGTGGGAGCGTCGATGTGGCGAAACTCGCGGTTGAGCTGGCGGATGTGCTCGTCGGAGGTGAGGCAAAGGCTGAGCTCGCAGGGATCCTTCACCCCCAGCTCTCGCAGCCACACTGCAAACCAACGGTGCCAAGTGGCTTCCTCAACTGGGCTGGGGACGTTTAGCTCCAGGTACAGATCCAGGAATCCATCCATGCAGGCCTCACTCACACCATGCACCTTATTCTAGTGGTTTACTCAGCTCGGGCCAGGCCTCGGCGGCTCTCTGGTTGGCAAGCTGTTGTAGCGTTTGCCGCAGCCGATTCTCCAGCTTTTGCCGGCAACTGTCTGGATCGACCCCTCGCGGGGAAAGAAGCTCCGCTGGGAACAGATCTCCGGCGATGCCGACAGCCCAGGCCCCTGCCTGCAGATATTCTGCTGCATTGGCCAAGGTGACTCCCCCCGTTGGGATCAAAGGCAGGGATCCCAGCACCGGTTGCAGGTGGCGTAGGTAACGGGATCCGCCAAGGCTTTCTGCCGGAAACACCTTCACTGCCGTTGCCCCCGCCTGCCAGGCCCTCCAGATCTCGCCAGGGGTGAGGGCGCCGGGCACGATGGGCAGCCCCGCTTCCCGACCCCAGCAGATGATGCTCTCGTCCGTAAAGGGGCAAACATAGAATTGGGCTCCCGCTTGCCAAGCCTGCTCTGCCATCTGCCGATTTAAAACCGTGCCCACTCCTATCCAGCAATGTGGGTAGTCTTGCCGCAGTTGGGCAATCAACTCCAGATATCGGGGAACGTGGGGAGTGATCTCAATGTGGCGGATCCCGGCCCGGATGGCCAAGGTGGATCCCTCAAGGGCCTGAGCGTGGCTGGCCGAGAGGCGAATCACTGCGATTAGCGGCTCCTGCCACAGGTGGAGCAGCCAGGGGTGCTGTGACCTTTCTCCAAATTTGCCTTCAGAATGCTCGAACACCATCTGTGGGAAAGTAACCTCTCATGGATTTCCCCTGCTGCAGTTGCTGGGCTTCAATTTAAAGTTTTAGTTAATTTAAGATTTTAGCTGCAATCCAAAAATGACAAAGCCAACCTGTCAGTAAAGCAATGACAAGTTGTAACAAACTCTTTTTTTGAGGAGGAAGTCAGGAACAAGCAAAGTTGGTGTTTACGGTGGTATGCGCATCTGCAGCCTTGGTTGGAGCCTTTGCTTTGACTATCCTTAGGTTTTGCTGGCAGGTAGGTGGCTAGCCTATTGCCATTTGGTTGATGTTGAGGTTGCTGTCGTTTGCCATTTGGAGTAGCGATACCGGGCAATAGCCAGATTGGGCTCGATCAGGCCTTGCAAATCTTTGTATTCTTAGGGTCGGTAGGTTGGTTGCTGAGGGTGTGGGGAGTGATGAGTCTTGGGATACGCAGCCTGAAGGCATGGGTGGTGGTCGGTTGGCTCGCTCTCTTGCTGTTGGGCAGTTTCTGGGGGGTTGCCCCATCTCAGGCGCAGAATGTCTACCAACTGCAACAGCGACAGCAGCAGATCCAGCAACAAATCCAGGGCACCCAACGCCGCCTGGGAGAGCTGCGCCAAGCGGAAGAAGAAGCCCGCCGCCGCATGGGATCCCTGCGGCAAAACATCCAACAGACGGAAGCCAGCCTGCGCGACAACCAATATCGTCTAGAACAGGCCCAGAGGGCGCTAGAGCAAGCGCAGAAGGAGCTTAAAGAGCTGGAAGACCGCCTGCGACGGCAGCAGCAGGGCACGGCCGCCCGCTTGCGCTACATGCAGCGGCAGGGGGCAGAACACTGGTGGGCTTTGCTGCTCACCAGTCGTGACCTGAACGAGTTTTTCGATCGCCGCCACCAGTTGCAGTTGCTAATCGAAGCCGACCGGCAGTTGATCCAAGAGCTGCAGGCGATGGCAAAGGAGGTGGATCAGCAGCGGATTGCCTTGGAGGCGCAGCGCAACGAGATTTCCTTGATCTTGCAGGAGCTGGCGGCCCAGAAAAACCAACTGCAGCAGCAGGCTGCCGCTCAAGAGCAACTGGTGGGCCGACTGGCCAACGAGCGCGCCGCCTATGAAGCAGCCCAACGGCGCTTGGAAGCCGATTCCCAACAGTTGACCATCCTCATCCAGCAACTGATCGCCCAGCAGGCTCAGCAGCGGGGGGGCAGGGATCCGGTTCAGGGCACGGGTCGGTTGATCCCACCGGTGCGCGGGCCGATCACCAGCGGCTTCGGCTGGCGGGTTCACCCCATCTATCGCAGCCGCCGCTTCCATGCGGGAATCGACTTCGGTGTGCCCACCGGCACTCCGGTGAGGGCTGCAGACCGGGGCACGGTCATCTACGCCGGTTGGTACGGCGGCTACGGCTACACAGTCATCGTCAACCACGGCGGCGGCATCACCACCCTGTACGCCCACAACAGCCGCGTCGCCGTCGGGGTGGGCCAGCAGGTACAGCGGGGGCAGGTCATTGCCGCTGCCGGCTCCACCGGTCTCTCCACCGGGCCTCATGTTCACTTCGAGGTGCGGGTCAACGGCCAGCCGGTCGATCCCCGCCGCTACTTGTGAAGCAGCGCATCTGCCGGCAACGGCTGCAGGGATCCCGCCTGCAAGATCCACCGCACATCGGCAATGGAGGACAGCTCCTCCGGGTCGTGGGAAACCACCAACACCGTCCAGGTGGATTTCAGGCGGGCCAGCAGCTCGATCAACTGCTGCCGCACTGACCAGTCCAGCCCCGCCGTCGGCTCGTCCAGCAGCAGTAAAAAAGGGCCGCGAATGAGCTGTACCGCCAGGGCCAAGCGCCGCTGCTGTCCGCCGCTGAGATGGTTGGGGGAGGTGCACAGAGGGATCCCTGCCAATCCCACCTGTTGGAGAACGTTTTCAATCTCCTTTTGCTGCAGCTCCGGGTGGCCGAAGCGCATTTCCTCTAGCACCGTCAAGCCACAAAAGTGGCGCTCCGGGAACTGAAACACCAGCCCCGCCATGCTGCGCAGTTGCTGAGGAGAGAGCTCTGTTCCTCCCCAGGCAATCCGCCCGCGCGTGGGCCGCGCCAAGCCAGCCAAAATTTCCAGCAGGGTGCTTTTGCCGGCCCCACTTTTGCCCACGATCAGCCCCAACTGGTTCAGGCCTAGCTCAAAGGAGAGATCCCGGAGAATTGGCTGAGAGAGGGTTGCCGGGTGGTAGCAGAGATCCTGAACCTGCAACATAAGCGGCGGTGCTGGGAGAGTTGTCGTTATTTTGGCACTGGAAAGCTCTGCCGGACAGCTACAACCACTCTTCTAGGCGCCCCAACTGATCCCGGAAGCCATAGGTGAGTTCGCGGTACCACTCTCGCAGCTCCAGTTGATCTACAGCTCGCCGCAAAGCCTCTTGGGAGCGCTCGATGGGGCGCAGAGCCGCAGACGGGATCCCTTCTTGAGCGGCCCATTGTTCAAACAGAGCCAGCTCCGTCTGCAAGTAGAGAATGAGGTTGGCCACATCCTGCGGGTGCGGGTAGCGGGTGGCATCTGGCATAAGACATCTCACCAGGGGAACTAGCTCCCTTCTGGCCAAGAATCTGTCCCGCTGCCGCCTGAGGGCCCTATCCCCTCTCGCCTGCTTCTGTACTCTAGGCCGCAAAACGCAGATAATGCGGGGAGAAATGTTCACTGCCGGCGAGGGATCCATGAGCCAAAAGCTGCTGTTTGTGTGCCTGGGCAACATCTGCCGTTCTCCCGCTGCCGAAGGGATCACCAACTACTTGCTGCAGAGCAGCGGTCATGAGGGGGACATTCTCTGCGATTCGGCAGGTACAGCCGCCTATCACATCGGCAGTCCCCCAGATCGCCGCATGCAACAAGTTGCCCAGCGCTATGGACTGGAGCTGCACGGCCAAGCCCGGCAAATTCATCCTTTGGATCTGCGGGAGTTCGACCTGATCCTGGCTATGGATCGGCAAAATTATCGCGATATCCTCAGCCTCGATCCCCAGAGAAGATATGCCGACAAGGTGCGCCTCATTTGTAGCTACTGTCGTTCTCACACCGATGAAGAAGTTCCGGATCCCTACTACGGGGGCGAGGCTGGGTTTCACTACGTGATCGAGCTGCTCTGGGATGCCTGCAGCGGCCTGCTGGAATCCTTGATCCCCGGGATCCAATGCCCGCCGCTGCCCAGCCGCACCTAAATTCTCGCTCAATTCTATAGTTTTGCTGAAATCCGCCTGGCGGACGGATCCCTTCTGGTTAGCCTAAGCCTGGGTTTCCAAGTAGGCCCCAGCAGCCCTGGTAGAACATCTACAGAAACGTGCTGCTGGTAACCATTGACAAAGGGTAGGGGGGCGAGGCTGGATCAGCTCTTTCCAGTCTTGGTTGGGATTGTCTTTTATGCCTTTTTTAGCTACACCTTGACGTTGAGTTGTTGCCACTAGAAAGATGAAGCTGCCACAGCTCTCTGCCAAGAAGGGGAGCCTCTGGCAGCGCTCTCCTTGTTTTTCTGGGAAAAGAGCTACCACTTGAGCAGGTTGAAGCTCTCCATGTCGATGGTGGCCCGGTTGCGGTAGATCCCCAACACAATGGCCAAGCCCACTGCCGCCTCGGCAGCCGCCACGGTGATGACGAACACGGAAAACACCTGGCCGCGAATCAAGCTGGAGTCAACAAAGTTGGAGAAGGCCATAAAGTTGAGGTTCACCGCGTTGAGCATCAGCTCAATCGACATCAACACCCGAATGGCGTTGCGACTGACGATCAAGCCGTAGATGCCGATGCAAAAAAGAACTGCCGCCACCACCAAAAAAAACTGCAGTTGCAACATCGCAAGAGGCTCCAGTGGATACAGATGAGAGGGGTACCAGGAAAACTCTGGGCTGTACGTCCGAAGCAATCGGGTTTAACGGGTGCTTACCAACTCTGCTCGCCGTTCTGACTCGGCTTCAAGCTGGGGTCGGGCTCGCTCCAGCAAACTCAGATCGCCTTCTCCGGCTTCGGGAGCAACAGACTCTCGACGCGCCACGACAATGGCCCCAATCAACGCCATCAGCAGCAAAACAGAAGCCAGTTCAAACGGCAACAGATAATCGCTAAAGAAATGCCCGCCAATCACCAGAGCACTGCTTAGAGGCTGGATCGCCTGCAGAGGCCAAGGGGTGTTGAACGCCATCACGGTGAGCAGGGCAAACAGACCCAAAGACACCACCGCCGTCACTCCATTGCGCAGCCAGCCCAGTTTCAGAGGAGCAAAGGTGTAGCGCCGGTTCACCAACATGATGGCGAACAGGATCAGTACGTTGACGGCGCCGACGTAGATCAACACTTGAGCGGCAGCCACAAAATCGGCATTCAAGAGGAGGTACAGCCCAGCCATGCTCAGGAAAACGCCCCCCAAGAGAAAGCCGGAATAGACGATGTTAGGGGCCCAAACCACTCCTAGGGCAAAGCCAATGGCCATCGCCGAGAGCACCCCAAAGGTAACCAGTTGCACGCCTTCTGCAAGGGTCATGGGATCTTCGTCCTTAACAAATCGCTATCGCTGCTCCCTTACCACTGTACTGTCCCGGCGGATTTAAGAGAAGCCCAACCCCCTTGTTCAATCGATAGAGAAATCTCTAGAGTTGGGTCTCACCAACTGCCGCCTGCTCCGCCGCCGTCACTGCTGCCGCCCCCGAAATCTCTATCAGAGTCTCTATCAGAATCCCTGTCAGAATCTCTATCGAAGTCTCTGTCGCTGCTGCTGAGCTGCGGGATCACCACTGTTCTCTCGCTACAGTACTGGCAAATCGGGCAGGTCAGGCTCTCCAACTTCAAACCGCTGGAGGAATAGGTCGCTTTCTGAAGAACCTGGGTGGTGAGGTCAAGGGTAAGGGCTTGACACCGGGGGCAATAAAGGTGGTGACAGGAGGTGCCTTCGCGCACGACCACGGCCATCCCCTGACAGACGGGGCAAAACCAGCCGTAGTAGCTGGCTCTGCGCTGGCTTTTGGCCAGGCGATGCGCTGGGGGAAGTTGCTTATCCAGAACTTGCGGCTGGATGGGGCGCAGGGGCCGACCGCAGCTTTGACACACCACCGGCTGAAACGGGATCCCACGCTTCGAGCCCAAGATGCCGTCGGTGGTCACAACTGCCAGGAAGGGCAGCACCAGTACCAGCCAGTTACCGCTGACCGACATCAGGAAGAGACCAAGGCAGAGGGAACCGGGATAGAGAAGCCGGCGAATGGGGGCGCTCTGGAGCGAAGAGAAGGCAGCCGTTGTCCCCTGCTCGCGGCGTGTTAGCGACAGGACTTTCGCTCCTCCCCGCTCGGCCTTGAGATAGACCGGCTGGCGGGAGCGCCGCCACCCCAGCCCTAGGAGCAGGATCCCCAGCAGCAGTAGGCTCCCTTCCAGCAAGCCTTGAGCAACGGCCAAGGCTTCCCTTCCATCTGCTCGAGGAACGGCTGCAGGGGAAAGCGCAGAGGAAGCTTGAACCTCGGCAACTGGCTGCCCCTGCAGCACTGCAGTTAACTGCCGTACTCCTGCCAAGGTGCCGCCATCGAAATCCCTATTGCGAAATTTGGGTAGAATGTGCTGGTCGATAATCTGCTGAACGCGGCTGTCGGGAAGGATGGTGGCCAAACCCCTGCCGGTTTCAATTTCTACCCGCCGATCCCCCACCGAGATGAGAAACAACACGCCGTTGTTGCGACCGGCCTTGCCAATGCCCCAGTAGTTAAATAGCTGCGTGGTGAACGCTTTCGGCGTGGCATATCCCTGAGTATTGGGTACCGTCACTACCGCCATCTCGGCAGTGGTACGCTGCTCAAGCTGGGTAAGGAGACGGTTGAGCTCGTTTTCAGTGCTGCTGCTGAGGATGTTGGCGGTGTCGGAAACCCATCCTCCATACTGGCGGCGGGGGTTGGGCACTTGTTCGAGGGCAATGGCCCAAGCGGGCTGCGGGATCCACAGCGATACACTGAGCAAGACTGCCGCCCAAACTTTTGGCATGGCTCACCTGGCTGAGCGCTGCCTTGGTTTTAGCACAGCCCCTTTGGATGGAGATGCATCTGCAACACGGAACTGTCTAGAGGCGTCTTGACAGTGCCTTTACGGGCTCGTTTGTGGACTGCGTAAGAATCCCCCCCTTTAGGCGGTGGGAGTGTCAAGAACGCAACCACTTCCAAAGTTATCCCGAATACCAATGAGACGAACACCCCCTCACCCCTAGCCCCTCTCCCAGAGGGAGAGGGGGGAAGTGAATCTTGCCGTTCTCTATCACTCAGGGTCAGCTATCCCTGCCGGATCCTCCCAGTGAAGCGGATCCGGCCAGGTTTCTTCTTGCCATTCCACCTCAAAGCACTCCTGGGCCATTTGGAGAAAATGTTCCATCAAAGCAGGGATCCCCGGCGCTGTGGGGCAAAGGTCGTACAGGCCAATCACCTGCGAGCCGGGCAGATAGCGCTCCCACAGCTCGAGATTGGGCCGCAGCAAGAGGGATCCCTGTTGCAGGATCCCCCAGGGTTGCCACAGTTGGGCGTTGCCCATCAGCTTTTTGCCTCCCCAGCTGAGATCGGCGCGGGTACGGGCAGCAAAGCAACTGGTTTTGTTGCGGTAGCCCGAATCTAGGGTTGGGCGGTTCTGGCCATGGGTTCGGTTGTGAGCGAGGATTGGATCCACCTCAACGCCCAGTTCTGCCAGCCCCTTTACCCAAAAGCGGCAGCAGAAGTCGTACACCGAGGTTCGCTGCAAACGGGGCAGCCGAGCTTGGAGGTAAGACAGGGGCAGCACCAAGCTGTAGGTGAGCTCTGCTCCATCTTCAGCCGCCTGGTGTAAGACCGCTCTTCCGCCAGTGGGACGGCGCACCACCGGAATCCCTGGCGCTGGATCCGGCCAGGCCTGGTGCCGTCCCAGCGAGAGGGTAAGCCGATCCCAGCCGTAAAAGCGCAAATAGGGTCTAGGGGCGTGGCGCAGCCGCTGCAAAAGCCAGGTATCTTGCTCCATTTGCCAGGTGCCGGCGGCTACGCAATAGGGCAGCCAGTAGCCTGGGGATCCCATCCTGATCGCGCCGCGGCTCAAGCTTTGGGAAACTCAGCCTGGAGCTGCTCATCGTACTCATCGGCCAAGCTGGCCACAAGGGTGATGGCGCGCGAGATCTCGCCGGCGCTGATCCCTTCCAGGGTGCGGTGGTGGTTGAGTACCACTTGGTTGTTCCAGATGCAAAAGCGCGCTTCCAGAGTGTCGCTCCAATTTTTCTCCAGCAGCTTCTGCATGAGCTTAGCCGGCTCCGCCACCGGCAGAGAGAGAACGGGAGACCAGACCAACAGGGTATCTTCGGGGGATTCGCCGCTCAGGTGGACGAACACTTCCACGCTGCCGTAGGTGAATTTCCAGGTGTGCCCCTGCTCGTGGTTCTCATAGGCGGCATCCTCCTTGAGGCTGGAAACCACCGCCGAGACGATCTCAACATAGCGAACAGGTTCCTCCAACACCGAAAAAACCTCTGGAGAACGGTCAACGAGCGGCTCGCTGTAGGCCATGATCTTTCCCCTACTCCCTGTCCAACCACCTTAACTATACTGCCTAGCACCCCGACCTAGTCGGTCGCCTCTCTCTCGGGATCCGGCTTGGGCCAGAATGGAGCTGTTCGACGTTGGGAAAGCGGCTGATGCCCCAGATTCAAGTGCAAGGACGCACCCTCGTCTGTGAGGTGGGCACCAACCTGCGCCAGGTGCTGCTGCAGGCCGGGATCCCCCTCTACAACCCACCGGCTCATGTCCTCAACTGCCGCGGTCTGGGCACCTGTGCCGTACAGATCGAAGGGGCTGTCTCCCCCATGGGCTGGCGAGAACGGGCCCGTCTATCTTTGCCACCCCATCAACCCCCATCCACCTCGGCGGCGCAGAGCGGCAACGGGCTGCGCTTGGCCTGTCAAGTACAGGTGCTGGGAGATCTGAAGGTCACCAAATGGCCAGGCATGTGGGGGCAGCGGATCCCTACGGCCTCTCAAACCTGAGGAAAGCGCTATGGCATCTCCATCCCACTCCCCCCCGAAGGCTGTTGGCATTTTGGGAGCTCTGCCGGAAGAAGTGGCCATGCTTGCCGAAGCGATGGAAACTCGCTCCATTCATCACCACCTGGGGCGGCAGTTCCATCAGGGATCCCTGGCTGGCCAACCGGTGGTGGTGGTTCAAGGGGGGGTAGGTAAGGTACGGGCAGCAACCACGGCAGCTCTGCTGGTGACCCATTTTCCTTTGCGGGGCATCATCTTTACTGGCGTGGCCGGCTCCTTAGCCGATCACCTCCAGATGGGGGATGTGGTGCTGGCCCATGCTGCCATCGAGCACGATTTCGGCACTGGACGCCCTGAGGGCTTTGTCTTAGGGATCGACTTCATCCCTGAACTGCGCTACCCTCTGGCAGAAGCCGATAGCGCCTTCTACGACTTAGTCGTGGCCCAATCGGAGCGGATCCCTCTTCACTCCCTACACGGACGGCAGCCGGTCATCCACCAAGGCCTGGTGGCCACCGGCGACGTGTTCGTAGCCGACGCCGAGCTGCGCCGCCAAATTCGCGAGCGCACCGGGGCACTGGTGGTGGAGATGGAAGGGGCAGCCGTGGTGCGGGTGGCTCAAGAGGCCGGGATCCCTTGTCTGCTGGTGCGCTCGGTCAGCGACGCGGGGGATGAAACCGACTTCCTCAGTTTTTTTCAGGTGGCGGCGCTAAATTCAGCAGCCGTTGTCCACACTGTCTTGCAAAGCTTACCCCACCTCTCCTCCTAAGCCTGCTGCCTCGTCCAGCTCCCCCAGCAGCAGAGAACCTTAGAACGAGGCAGAGCCCCAGCCCTTTCCCCGCACGAGCGACCTTTTTCGGTCTCGGTACAGTTATGTAGCCAGAGTCGGAGCGAAAGGATTTGAACCTTCGACCCCCACTACCCCAAAGTGGTGCGCTACCAAGCTGCGCTACGCCCCGACGCACCTAAGCCAGAGAGAATCTCTGGAGGTGCTTTACTAATCTAGCTTTTAGAACTGGATCTCGGCAAGGGGGAGGTCTTGGTGGCCGGATCCTGTAGAAGACATGTTAGCTTAGTTAGGCTGTTGAAATACCACACGCCCGAGCCACCGGGTGTCCCCAACGGGGATCGGTTCGGGCGGAGGCCAACCCGTAGGAGACAATCAACTCATGAGCATAGTCAGTTTGCCTCAACTGCTGGAGGCAGGAGTACACTTCGGCCACAAGGCCAGCCGCTGGAACCCCAAGATGCGGCCCTACATTTTCGCCGAGCGCAACGGCATTCACATCATCGACCTGGTGCAGACGGCCCGTTACCTCAACGAAGCCTATGAATACGTGCGGGAGGGGGCCGAAAAGGGGTGGCGTTTCCTGTTTGTCGGCACCAAACGGCAAGCCGCCGGGATCATTGCCCATGAGGCCACCCGCTGTGGCAGCTACTACGTCAACCAGCGCTGGCTGGGGGGCATGCTCACCAACTGGGCCACCATCAAAACCCGCATCGACCGCCTCAAGGAAATCGAGGAGATGCAGAGCAGCGGCCTGCTGGATCGCCTGCCCAAGCAAGAAGCGGCCCGCCTAAAACGGGAATTGGCCAAGTTGGAGAAGTACTTGGGCGGCATCAAAACCATGCGCAAGCTCCCCGACGCGGTGATCATCGTCGATCAGCGGCGGGAGGCCAACGCCGTTCAGGAATGTATCAAGCTCAAGATTCCAATCATCTCACTGCTGGATACCAACTGCGATCCTGACCTGAGCGATGTCTTCATCCCCTCTAACGACGACGCCATCCGAGCGATTAAGCTGATTGTAGGCAAGCTGGCCGATGCCATCTATGAAGGGCGACACGGGCAGCTCGACACAGTCGAAGAGGATGAGTACGACTACGAGGGGGCTATGGACATGGATCTGGAGGATGACATTCTGGAAGATATGGAGGATGAAGAGGAGGGGGATCCCGACGAGGGCGAGTGACCCTTGGGACGAGAGCAGGGATCCCGTGCGGTTCGAGTTACTCCCTGTTCATCCTTTCTCCGGAAGACTGTATCCTTAAAATCTAGATTCATCCTTTGTTCTGCTCCTGGCTATCCTCTACATCCAGCCACATCCTTTCTGCCTCTTTGTACGATGTGAGATTTGAGGAACCCTCATGAGTATTGATGCCAAATTGGTTAAAGAGCTGCGCGAAAAGACGGGCGCAGGCATGATGGACTGCAAAAAAGCCCTGGAAGAGTCCGGTGGCGATATGGAGAAAGCCATCACCTGGCTGCGGCAGAAAGGGTTGGCAGGGGCAGCCAAAAAGGCCGGTCGCGTCGCGGCTGAGGGGGTTGTCGATAGCTACATCCACTTCGGCAACCGAATCGGTGTGTTGGTGGAGGTGAACTGCGAGACGGATTTTGTGGCCCGCAACGAAGACTTTAAGAAGCTGGTGCAAGATATTGCCAAGCAGATTGCCGCCTGCCAAAGTGTGGAGTACGTCAGCATCGACCAGATCCCTCCCGAAGTGGTGGAGCGGGAAAGGGCCATCGAGATGGGCAAAGAGGATCTGGCCAGCAAGCCTGAAAACGTGCGGGAAAAGATTGTGCAAGGCCGCATCGAGAAGCGCCTGAAAGAGCTGTCTTTGATGGATCAGCCCTTTATTAAAGATTCCTCGATTACCGTAGAGGAATTGGTGAAGCAGCACATTGCCAAGCTAGGGGAAAACATCCGGGTGCGGCGGTTTGCCCGCTTCGTTTTGGGAGAAGGGATCGAGAAACAGGAAGCGGATTTTGCCGCTGAAGTGGCTGCTCAGGCCGGTCTCAAGCCGGCAGAGCCAGCGCAAGGGGCAGAACCTGTCGCTGACCAAGCTGCTGCCGAGACTACTACTGAGGTGGTTGTTCCTGAACCGGCTGCCGAGAGCAAGCCAGCCAAAAAAGGCTCCAGCAAGAAGAAAAAATAGCTCTATTTCCGATGGATCCCTGAATTTACCCCAGTGGGCGGCAGCAGTGCCACTCTGCTTCTCCCACCATGGCAAGCCGGCTGAGCAGGTTGAGGCTTTCTGGATGGAGTTTCCCTATTTTTTGCCTTGGCACGGCCAACTACAACACGCTAGGGTGACAGGCGGTCATTTTGGATCTTGGGCATGAGCTGTATCCTACGCAATGCGTTGATCCGCACCGGCACAGGCTACGAAACCACAGATGTGCGCATCGAGGGGGAACGGATTGCTGCTATCGATAAAGGGTTACCCGCAACGGGCACAGACAGCCTAGAACTGGAGGCCGGCAACCAACTCTTGCTGCCGGGCTTTGTCAATGCCCACACCCATTCTTCCGAGCTGTGGCAAAGAGGGATCATCCCGCCCTACCCGCTGGAGCTGTGGCTGGCGCAACTGCACGAGTACGCGCCGCCGGATCCGGAAAAGATCTACCTCAGCGCGCTGGCAACGGCGGTGGAGACCCTGCTCAGCGGCGGCACGACGGTGGTGGATCATCTCATCCTCATCCCCGGCCAGGAGCTGGCCACCCTCGAGGCGGCGGTGCGGGCCTACCGAGAAGTCGGGATCCGCGCCTTCATCGGTCCCCTGCTTCAGGATCAGGCCCTCTCCACCTGCCTGCCCGGCGGTTCATCCTTCGCTGGCGGGGCGGCAGCCTATCCCCTGAGCACCTCAGAGGTGCTGGCCCTGGTGGAAGAGGCGGTTGAGAAGTACCACCGCCCGGAAGAGGGCATCACCCTGATGGTGGCCCCCACCGGCATCCAACTCTGTTCTGACAAGCTGTTTGAGGGCTGCGCAGAGTTGAGCCAGAAGTATGACCTCCCCCGCCATGCCCACCTGCTGGAAACCCGCGCCCAGCAGAGGTTGGCCCAGGAAAAATACGGCTGCAGCGCAGTCGAGCACCTGGAGCGCTTGGGCTACCTAGACCGGAAAACCTCGCTGGCCCACTGTGTCTGGCTTACCGATGCCGATATCGAGATCTTGGCCCGCACCGGCTCTACGGTTGTTCACAACCCCTTGAGCAACCTACGCCTGGGCAGTGGCATCGCCCCCATCCTCAAGTACCGGCGGGCGGGGGTGAATGTGGCCTTTGGCTGCGATGGGTCAGCCAGCAATGACTCCCAGGATCTCTTGGAGGCCATTAAAATCGGCACCATCCTGCACAACATCACGGATCCCGACTACCGCCACTGGATCTCGCCCCGCGAGAGCGTCGAGATGGCCTCCCGCGGTGGGGCCATTGGCCTAGGGCTGGGAGAGAAGCTGGGATCCCTGGAGGTGGGCAAGCAGGCGGATCTGGTGCTTTACGATCTCACCCAACTGTCGCTGTTGCCCCGTACCGATCCCATCGGGCTGCTGGTGCTGGGCCGGCCCACCCAGGTGGTGCACAGCGTCTGGGTTAGAGGGAAACGGGTGGTGGCCAACGGCGAGGTAACGACGGTGGACGTGGCCCAGTTGCGGCAGGAGCTGTTCGAGCACAGCCACTGGGATCCCTTCCGTCGCTCGCAGCAGGCAGCACAACTGGAGGCCCGCTACCGCCAGGTGATGGGTCTGCCAGAATAGCCCTAGAGTTGCCGGGGCCGACCGTGGGAGGAGCAGCCGACTGGGCCAGAGCTACCGAACAGGTGAAGCAGCAGGCGCTGGCGCTGGGCTTTGACAAGGTCGGCATCGCCAGTGCGGCGGATCCCCCTGACTTGGCGGG
>NZ_JANSIR010000049.1:7437-8794 GCF_047462155.1 Synechococcus sp. OH2 | reverse complement strand
CCCGCCTACGCGGTGGGGTAGTTCATGAAGCTGGCTTTTGCCCTGTAGCTATGCAAGCTGCATGAGCTTACGGGCTTTTCTACCCGGCACTCAAGTACAGGGCCACCAAACTATCCCGTTGGGAAACCCACCAGGCTCAGGTTCAAGCCCTGGAGTCGGATCCCGGCAGGCAGCTCATTTGTTAATTGGGACTTGCCACTTTCCCTTCCTGAGCGCTACTGACGTCTCCGGGGACGGATGGTTGAGACAACCGCCCCCTCAGGGATCCCGTCGTGTCACAATGGGTAAAAATTGGCTTTGTGTCTTGGCGCTGTGCTCAAGCCCCTCTACTACCGCGAGATCCCTTGCCCAGATACCGCTCAAGTGCTGCGCTGGCTGCAGGAGCACCTGCCTCTGCCTATGGGCAGCCAAAAGGTGCTTACCCCCAGCGGTCTGCGCCTAGAGGGATCCGGAGCCAAGCTGGCCGCTTTCCTCTGGTCGGGGCTGAACACCACCTATCTCAAGATCTTTCAGTGGTCAGAGCGGCCTTTCCCCCGGCAGAACCGCTGGCTAAAGGAAGTGGAGAGGGCGATCCAAAGCCAATTTCCCCACCGCTACCCGCAGTTGCCAGAGGTCGATCCCAGCCAGGGATCCATCTTTGAGCAACTGGAGCCTTTTTACCCGCAGACGGTAAAGTACTTCCGCCGCATTCCCAACGGCGAGTTCGACCTGCAGCGGGTTTACTGGTGGGAGAAGCGCTGGCGGGAAGAAGTGCAATCCCCCCATCCTCAGCGGCAGCCGGTGCTGTTTCGCCAGCCGGCCCCTGAACCTGCCCCCTTGGAGTGGGACTTGGTGATTGTGGGCGGGGCGTTGGGGGCCATCTACGGCGCAGCCATGGCCCGCCTAGGCTATCGCGTAGCCTTGGTGGAACGGCTCCCCTTTGGCCGCATGAATCGGGAGTGGAACATTTCGCGGCGGGAGCTGCAGACGCTGGTGGAGTTTGGCCTCCTCAGCCCTGAGGAGATGGAGAGCCTCATCCTCAGGGAATACACCGATGGGTTTAACAAGTTTTTTGATGGCAACAGCCCCGTGCGCGCCCCCGTCTTGCACACGCCGACGGTGCTCAACCTGGCCATTGATGCCGAAAAGCTCCTGCAGCTCTGTGGTCAAATCTTGAGATCCAGGGGTGGTGCCATCTACGAGCGCAGCGAGTTTCAGCGGGCCTACATCGAGGAGCAGGGCGTCACAGTGGTGGTTAAGGACTTAACCACTCAAGAAGCGTTCTCTCTGGGATCCCGCCTGTTGGTGGATGCCATGGGGACGGCCTCCCCCATTGCCCAGCAGCTCTACGGCCGCCGCGCCTTTGACAGCGTCTGCC
>NZ_JANSIR010000049.1:2664-7335 GCF_047462155.1 Synechococcus sp. OH2 | reverse complement strand
ACCATTGCAGGGGGGTTTGAGCCGGGGGTTTGGGATCCCCAATTTGGCGACATCCTCGCCAGCCACGGGGACATCAGCCGCGGTCGGCAGCTCATCTGGGAACTATTCCCTGGGCCAGGGGAGGATCTCACCTTCTACCTGTTCCACTACCACCAGGTGCATCCGGAAAACCCGGGATCCCTCTTGGAGTTGTACGAAGACTTTTTTACCATCCTGCCCGAGTACCGCCGCTGCGACCCGGAGCACTTGCAGTGGAAGAAGGCCACCTTTGGCTATATCCCCGGACGCTTCGGCCAGCAGCCAGCTCCCAAAGAGCCCTTCGACCGCGTCCTCTTGATTGGGGATGCGGCAGCCCTGCAATCACCCTTGAGCTTTACGGGGTTTGGATCCCTGGTGCGCAACTGCTCTCGCCTGTGCGATTTGCTGGATACGGCCTTGCGCCACGACCTGCTCAAAGCCTCTGACTTGGCTCAGGTTCGCGCCTACCAGGGCAACTCTGCTGTCACTTGGTTGTTCTCGCGGGGGATGATGGTGCCCACCGGCAAGGTGTTGCCGCCTGAGCGCATCAACGCCATTCTCAACAGCTTTTTCGGCATCCTCACCACCGAGCCGCCCGAGGTGGTGGACGACTTTATCAAAGACCGAGCCGGTTGGCTGGCCTTTAACCGCATGGCCGTCAAAGCCGCTCTGCAGAACCCGCGGCTGCTGCTGTGGATCTGGGAAGCAGTGGGGGCAGAAGGCTTTGCCCGCTGGCTGCCCACCTACTTCAGCTACACTGGCCTGGCTTTGCTCTCAGCTCTGCTGCGGGGCTGGTTCCCCAAGCTGGTGCGGCGCCTGCAACCCTGGCTGGAGTCCCGCTACCCCCGCCTGTGGTTGCGCTGCCTGAGCTGGAGCTACACCCTCACCTATGGGGTAGGCCAGCCGCGCCTGGAGTTTCATCTCCCCGCTCCCAGCTCTCCTGCCGGGCAAAACCTGCAAAACCCAATACCGACCTGGATAGAAGAAAGGGCCTAGGCCGGAGACTTTCATCGCACCAGTTGTTTCTAGGCTTTCGCTCTCTTGGAACCACCGTCTCTCTGATGTCTGTAGGAGAGGTGGGTGCCGACTGTTATGTGGGCAGAATCAACTCGCAAAAAATCTCGATGAGTGCTAGCATTCGCTACCTTGGTTTGCTAGCAGTTTTCTCCCTTATCTGCACAGGATTGTTCACCGGAGCGCTCATCAGGCAAGGCTCCCCGCTTGCGTGCCAAAGCATCCATCCCCAGGTAGTAGCCGGCGGAGAAAGAGTTCTGTCCACCTGCTTTTTAGCCTTGGCAATTGGCCCAAGTTGAGTATAATCAGTGCCTACTATCCACCAACATTCAGGTTCAGGCCGATGAGGGTTGGGAAGGGATCCCAACTTAAGTCGGTTGAGGGGCTTCTAGCCTCTTTTGGCAAGATCTCTATTTTCGCGAGAAAACTCTGTAGGACTGAATCCAATGGTTTATACCTTTGAGATCATCGGCATTGCCCCTGCCCTCGATTTTTTCTGTCAGCAGCAGGAGCTGGCAAAGCGGCCTTGTGGGGTAGAGTACCTGGGCACCCGCCCGTGCACCCTGGATGCGCTGCTGGGATCCCTGGAGGAGGTGCCGGCGCGGCGGGGCTGGGACTGGGATCAGTTGGTCGAAACCGTCATCCGCTTTTGGTGCAGCAACCCTGATTTGGTGAGTTTGTGGCGGTCTCGCTTTCGGGATGCTGGGGAAGATGCCCTGTTGGTCTCGCGGGTGGGGCACATTCAATCCTTACAGCGGGAGTTTGAGTGGCTGCTCAACCAATGAGATCCATAAACCGGGTAGGCTAAGGGCAGGATTGGTTCGTGACTACCCATGAGCGACACCGTTTTTAGCAGGATCATCCGCAGGGAGATCCCGGCCCAGATTGTCTACGAAGATGAGCGGGCCATCGCCTTCAAAGACATCGCCCCTCAAGCCCCTGTCCACATCTTGGTGGTGCCCAAGGAGCCTATCCCCGGCATTGCCCAGGCCAAGCCCGAACACGAAGCGTTGCTAGGGCACCTGCTGCTGACGGCTCAGCGGGTGGCTGCCGAAGCTGGCCTCAGCAAAGGTTATCGCTTGGTCATCAACCAAGGAGAAGATGGCGGTCAAACCGTCTTTCACTTGCACATCCACGTCCTGGGCGGTCGGGCGATGGGCTGGCCGCCAGGCTAGCTCTGGGTTTACCCCAGCTAGAATGCTGGGAAGGCGGCTGGCGCACGAGGTCTAGGGGCAATGGAGTGGCATGTCACCGATGCGGAAAGCCTGATGATCATCGATCAGGAGGTGGGCAAGCATGAGCTTTCCCCTGCCGAATATGAGGTGGTGCGTCGGGTAATTTACGCTACTGCAGACTTTGAATATCTTCACCTCCTCCGTTTCGCCAACGAGGCGCTGCAGGCGGGGGCGGCGGCTTTGGCGGCGCGCACCACCATTGTGGTGGACGAGCCAATGGTGCAGGTGGGCATTGCACGGGCAGTGCAGAACACCTTCTCCAACCCCATCTACTGCGGCAGCGAAGCTGTTACCCGTCCCCAGAGGGACAAGACCCGCTCTGCTTGGGGCCTGCAAACCCTGGCCCAACGCTATCCTGAGGCCATCTTTATCGTTGGTCAATCCCAGACGGCTCTTTCCACCTTGGTGCAGTTAATTGCCGAGAAAGAGGTGGCCCCTGCCCTGGTAATCGCGACGCCGGCTGGGTTTGTGGATGTGGTGAAAGCCAAGCGGGAGCTGGCCGATTCGATGGTGCCCCACATCCGCACCGAGGGACGTAAGGGCGGCCCTGCCGTGGCGGCGGCGGTCTTGGATGGACTTTTGGACTTGGCTTGGCAGGCCTATGTGCAGGCCAGTAGCCCAGACCCTCCCGGCAAATCGGTTACCAGATAGACGGGAGCGCTCTGCACTTGAATCCAGATCACAGTTTCAGCGGGATCTCGGTCACTCCTCCCTCCGTCCAGCCTTGGCAAGATAAGAGCCATCTTCTCAGCGCCGGAGCGAAGAAGTGGCCTGGAAAGCGGCTAGTCGAACGGGGATCCGGTCATGCGTCAGTTGATCTGGGTTTGGGGAAGCGGCTGGCTTTTGGCGTTGACCTTGGCCGGGGGAGGGTGGGCCCAAACGGATCCCAGTCGAGTGGCGGCTCTTCTGCCCGCTGACCAGCCGGCTCTCCCGGCGCCGCCGGGCATCGACCGGAGGGAAGCTCGGCTCAGCCCCTACCAGCGCTGGCAACAGCAGCATGCTGCTGCGGAGGTTCCCTTTTGTAGGTTCGAGGGGATCTTCTACCGCCTCTCTCAGAAGGCGGAACAAAGACCAGAAGAGCTGCCTTTTCCCCTGCAGCCAGCCGGGATCCCTTTGGGAGAAGGTAGCCCTTTTTTTCTACATGCCAACGGGCTGGTCTACCGAGTGTCCTATTGAAAGGGGGGAAGTGCTTGCGGCAGCAGGACAGCTATTTCTCCTCAGGGAGGGGGATCAGGGGTTCAGTAATGATTTCCCACCTTGCGATGGTGGATGGCGGTGAGGCCCTCAGGGCTGGAGACCCGTCCGGCCTCTAGCGTGCTATAGACCACCCAGTGGTCGCTGGTTTCCAGGCGGCTGACCACGCGGCACTCCAGGTAGGCCAGGGCATCGGCAAGGATAGGGGATCCGTTAGCGGCAGGGTAGGTCTTGATGCCGGCAAAGCGGTCGGCTCCCGGCGGGAAGCGCTTTAGGAAGTGGCGCATTAAGGGCTGGTAGTGGCCCTCCTGCAACACGTTAAGGACAAAGGTATCCCCCACCTGTAGGAAGGACTCAATTGCCCGATCCTTAGCCACGGCCACGCTGATCCCTGGCGGATCGCTGCTGGCCTGGGCCACCCAGGAGGCGAGCATGGCGCTGGTGGCCTGTCCTTTGCGGGCGGTGAGGATGTAAAGGCCATTGCTGATGCGGCCCAGGGCGCGATCCAGATCGGCATCCAAGGCTTTCATCTGCTGAATGTTGCGATCCCGCGTTAGCCATTGCCCTAGATCAGTGCCAGCTTCCTCCGCTGCTTGCAGCAGAGTTTCGTTCACGGGCTGCTTGAGGAGAATGGGAGGGAACACCTCTTTGGCGCCCAGTTCCTGCAGCGTGTTGCGGCAGAGGTAGACCGACTCCTCATCTTCACCGCCCGACTCGAAGAGGCCAAAGCCTTGTTTGCTGTGGGCAGAGGCCAAGAGGGTTTTTAGCAGCACCTGGGTGGTGGCCGCATCTGGCCCTGATTGGGGGGGCATGCCTATCACCACGCCGGCGGCCAGGCTCATCAGCTCGCGCACCTCGTGGGCATCCAGCAGCCGCAGATCCGCCAGCTCGACGGCAACGCCGGTTTTTTGGATCCCGCGGGCAATCGCCTGAGCCAAGGCTTCTGCCTGGCCGTAGCCCGATAGGTAGAACACCGCCGCCATTCGTTCGGCTTTGGCCTGCTCTAGGCTCCAGGTGCGGTAGTGCTCCACCCAGTCGGACAAGTGATGGCGCAGCAGGGGGCCGTGGCCGGTGGCAATGGCGGCAATGGGTGGCAGGGCCTCCATGCGCTTGAGGGCAGACAACACCGAGCGGGCATTGGGCCCCATGAGGCAGTCGTAGTAGAGCTTAAAGTCAGCCTGTAGCAGGTGGGGATGCTCGTCCCAGGCAA
>NZ_JANSIR010000049.1:0-2490 GCF_047462155.1 Synechococcus sp. OH2 | reverse complement strand
TGGGGGCAGAGATGAACTCCAGGACATGTCCCTTGCCCAGATCCAGGCGATCCCCCTGCTTCACCACCAGGTGCCGGAAGGGCCGATGCACGAGGTTTTCCAGAAATTGCACGGCCACTTTGGAGGCTACCACTGTCATTTGAGGGGCTAGCTCCAGCAGATCCCCAACTAGGCCGCTGTGATCCGGCTCGGTGTGGCTGACCACCAAGTAGTCGATGGTGGCGGGATCCAGGATGCCTTGCAGCAAATCCAAGTACAACTGGCGAAATTTTTCGTGGGAGGTGTCAATCAGGGCCACCTTTTCCCCGCGAATCAAAAAGGAGTTGTAGGTCGTGCCATTTTCCAGGGCAAATTCAATGTCAAACCGATCCCGATCCCAGTCTTGGGAGCGGATGGCCAGAGTATCGGCCCCAATGAGCAGAGTTTGCAGCGTAAGATGAGCTGAACGCGGTGCAACTGCCGTAGCGGCCATGTTTCCCCCCTTTGCCAAATGGCAACTTTACTTAACACTCATCGTAACCCTGATGTAACTGAATGTTGGGGCCGGCAGGCGCGAGAGGGCAGCCGCCAAGTTTCGATTTTCTGATGAAATGCTTCAGGGATCCCCAAACTGCCGACCCCCAAAGGAAGTGGGAGCAAAGGCTGCGGCAAATTGGGCCAGGGTGTGGCGCAGTTGATCCAAGTTTTGGCCGGTGGCAGCGGAGACAAAGAGAGCCTTAGGATAAAGCAGGCGCACATCCTCTACCCATTCGGGATCGAGGCGGTCAATTTTGTTAAACACCAGTTGTCGCGGGCCGGTGGCCAGGGGCATCTCGTCCAGCAATTTTTCCACCGCCTCGATTTGCCCTTCCCAGTTGGGGTGGGAGAGATCCACCACGTGCAGCAGAGCATCCGCCTCCGTCACCTCCTCCAGCGTGGCTTGGAAGGCCTCTACCAGTTGCTCAGGCAGTTCGGTTAAAAATCCCACCGTGTCGGTCAACAGCACCGCCTGGTGGTGAGGTAGATCCAGCCGCCGCGTGGTGGGATCCAAGGTGGCAAAGAGTTGGTCAGCCACGTAGACCTGGGCGTGGGTGAGGGCATTCAGGAGGGTGGATTTGCCGGCGTTGGTGTAGCCCACCAGGGCCACCACGGGAATTTGGGATCCCTCCCGTCGCTGGCGCAGCCGCTGGCGGTGGCGGCGCAGCTCTTCCACTTCTTGCTGCAGCTTGCTAATGCGCCGCTGGATGGCCCGCCGCTCCATTTCCAATTGGGTTTCCCCCGGCCCCCGGGTGCCGATCCCACCCCCCAGCCGCGACATGGTGCGGCCGCGACCAGCCAGGCGCGGCAGGAGATACTGCAGTTGCGCCAGTTCCACCTGCAACTTCCCGGCCCGGCTTTTGGCCCGCTGGGCAAAGATGTCTAGGATCACCTCGCTGCGATCCACCACCCGCACCCCCAGGGCCTCTTCTAGGTTGCGCACCTGGCTGGGGGTGAGCTCGCGGTCGAACACCACCAAGTTGGCCCCCAAATCCTGCACCAGCAAGGCCAACTCCTGGACTTTACCCGAGCCAATGACTGTAGCGGAATCGGGGCCCTCCCGCCGCTGCCAAAGAGTGCGGAGCACCTGTCCGCCGGCACTTTCCACCAGGCGGCCCAGCTCTGTCAGCCTGTCCACCAGGTCTTCGCTGCTCTGCCCCGACTCCTGCAGCCCCACCAGGATGGCCCGCTCCTGCTGGGGATCCACCTGGCGGGCAGTGAATTGGCGCCGAAAGCCATCTTCTAGCTCCGCCACCAGCTCCTGCAGATCCTGCTCTGCCAGGATCCCCAGGGGCAAAGGCTCAGAAACCTGCCAACGGCGCTCTTCCTCCGGCACCAGATGGGCCAAGTAGGCGCACTTGATAAAGCCTGTGGCCGCTCCTCCGCGGCGCAGCCGTCCCTCTAAGGGGGATACCGACAGGGTAATGAGAGCGTCCAGCCGCTGTAGGGCCATGGCTGTCAGGGCTTTTTGGCTAGGCCCCCCCGCCCCCACCTGGGTGGTGATGCAGCGGATCCCAGAGAGGCGCTCTGCCCCCTGGCGCGGCAGCTCCCAAGCCGGGATCTGGGTTTCAAAAGGGGATCCCAGCCCCACGCGAATTACTTGGCCGCGCCGGTTGAGGTAAACACTAATGGGCTGGCCTTCCAGATCTTGAGTGAGGGATCCCAGCCGTTGGGCAAACTCCACCGTCACCAGACAGTTGGGGGGCAGGCGCAGTTGGTAGAGGCGTTGCAGTTGCTTACGCTGGTAGGGCTTTAGCCCCTTGGCCTGGGCAAAGCTAAAACCGAGGTCATTCTGCTGGCGAGAGGTGCCAACCCTGGGCATAGGGAGAGGGAAAGACCCGAAACTAGGCTTTCCTCTACCATATACGCTAGTAGCCAGCAGGAACTTGAGGAAAGCAGCGGCAGCAAACCCTAGACAAGGGATCCCTGGAGCAAACTTGCTTATGAACTACCCCACCGCGCAGGCGGGGGGGG
>NZ_JANSIR010000048.1:47756-55227 GCF_047462155.1 Synechococcus sp. OH2 | reverse complement strand
CCCCACCCGCCTGCGCGGTGGGGTAGTTCATAGTGCCCTTTAGGCAACCGAGGTTAGCGGGTGGAGCTGGGAGCTCTTAACCTCTTCAGAGCTGAAAGGGGGAACCCCTGCTCCCGACTGATCTGCTTTGAAGAGCGGGGAATTGCAGTAATGAATTTGCACACGAGTAGGCCGGCCCAAGCCCAAAGCAGATCCCAGGCAGCGCGCTAAAACCTGCACTTTGAACTCCAGTTCGCCAATAGTGTCCATATACTTGCGGCCCTCCCTCCAACCCCATCTCTAAGCCCAGCTTAGGAGAAGATTGACGAGAGTTCTTCAGTGGGAATACAGAATTTGCCAAGCTAGATCATGCAAAGCTGGCACTCTTTTTAGAGAGAAAAAAGCTGAAACCTGGCCAGGCTTTCTCCGGAAGATCCCGGACAAAGGGCCGGAAGCTACCCGTTGATTAGAAGCTACCCGTTGATTAACGTAAGTAAAAATAACGCCTAGAGAAACTACGGAAAAAAGCTGGAGACCAAGCTGAGGCGACGTGGGGAGTATGCCCGTCTACCTTTACTGGGGAGATGATAGCTATCGCCTCCTGCAGGCGGTGCAAGAGCTGCGCGATCAGGTGCTGGATCCCGCGTGGGCTGCCTTTAACTACGATCGCCTGCCACCGGAGTCCACCCTGGCCGGACTGAACCTGGCCATGACGCCGCCTCTGGGATCCAACGCCCGCCTGGTTTGGCTGGAGGAGACAACGCTCACCCAGCAGTGTTCCGAAGAGTTGGTAAGAGAACTGGAGCGAACGTTAGCTTCTTTGCCCCCCACAACCCATCTGGTCTTGACCACCAGCAGCAAGCCGGATGGACGTCTCAAATCCACCAAACTCCTCAAGCAAGGGGCCATTGTCCGCGAGTTTTCCCAACTGCCCCCCTGGGACGAAGAGGGCATTCTTAAGCACGTACACCGCGAGGCCCGACAGTGGGCTCTCAAGCTCAGCCCAGAGGCAGCCCAGAAGTTGGCTGAGGCGGTGGGCAACGATTCCCGCCGTTTGGCCATGGAACTGGAAAAGCTGGCCCTGTTTACGGCAGGCCAGCGGGATCCCATCTCCCCTGAGCAAATCGAGGCTCTGGTTCCTGCCAGCGCCTACAACAGCTTTCAACTGGCCGCCTCCCTGCGCCAGGGCAACTTGGATCGATCCCTGCAGATCCTGAACCATCTGCTGGATCACAACGAGCCGCCCCTTAAGATCCTGGCAGTGTTGGTGGGCCAATTCCGCACCTGGCTGTGGGTAAAGCTACTGCTGGAAGAGGGAGAACGGGATCCCAAGGTCATTGCCCAAAAAGCAGAGATTGCCAACCCCAACCGGGTTTACTTCTTACAAAAAGAGGTGGGATCCCTAAAAAGCTCAGCACTGCTGAAGGTGATGCAGCAACTTCTACAACTGGAATATCAGCTCAAGCAAGGTCAGCCGGAGCGAGAAGTGTTTCCAGAGGCTCTGATCCAGACCGTGGCCATTCTCCAACAGTCCTGAGCTTTTCTGTCGTTGTTACCCCGTCCAGGGACAGTTCTCACAATGGCCCATTTAACGGACAGCGTGCTCGGCCGGGATCTCCTTCAGCCTTGGGGAGGGGGATCCCTCTTCGCGACTCAGAGCAAGTAGAGCAGGATAAACAACACAATCCAAACCCCATCCACAAAGTGCCAGTAGATCTCGGCAGCCTCGACGCCAAAGTAGTGTTGGACACTGTAGTGGCCCGGCTTCAGGGATCGCCAAAGCACCGCCAAAATAAACAGCAACCCTGCTGCTACGTGCAGCCCGTGAAACCCCGTCAAGACATAGAAGGTACTGGCAAACAAGTTGGTGGTGAGGCCAAACTCCAGGTGGCTGTACTCGTAGAGCTGCCCGGCCAGGAAGATGGCCCCCAGCAGGGCAGCGAGGGCAAACCACAGCCGCAATCCCTTGACGTTATTGGCCTGGATGGCAGGCTTGGCCTGGTGGATAACCAAACTGCTGGAGAGGAGGATTGCCGTGTTGATCCCAGGCAAGAGCAATTCCCGCTCCGGCGTCCCTTCCGGTGGCCAAACCGGGGCCGTGAGGCTGTAGGCCAAATAGGCCATGAACAGGCCCAAGAACAGACAGCCTTCCGCTACCAGGAACATCAGCAGACCAAAAACGCGATGATCTGGGTGCTCGGCATGAGCGGCATGGGCCTGAGTGTGGCCGACCATCAAGGCATCAGAAGCGAGGGATCCTTGCATATTCCTGTCCACTTAAAATCAATTTTCGCCAAATTCCAGAGACTTCTTGAAACTGTAGGGGCAGCCCAGCCAAGATCAAGACGGGAATACCCGGCGAGCAGAGGATGGATACCCAGCGGGCAAGTCCCCTGCTAAGAAGAAGTAGGCTCCGCCTCAGCCAGCGCCAGCTCCCGCAAGCTCTGCAACTGGGCGGCCAAGTAATCCAAAGTCTCCTTGCTGTGCAGGCCGTAGTCGTAGGGGCCAGTTAGCAGGATGGGATCCCCGTAGAAGTTGTGGGCAGGCGGTGGGGAAGAAGTTGTCCACTCCAGAGTTAGAGCCTGCCAGGGGTTGTCTCCGGCCTTGGGCCCAGCTACCCAAGAGTAGATGGCGTTCACCAAGAAGGGCAGCGTGGAAATGGCCAGAATGAAAGCCCCCACCGAGCTAATCCAGTTGAGGTCGGCAAATTGTGGGTCGTACTGAGCCACGCGGCGGGGCATGCCCATTAGACCCAGCTTGTGCATCGGCAAAAAGCACATGTTGAAGCCGACAAAGGTCAGCGCAAAATGCACCCGTCCCCAGAACTCGTTCAGCAGCCGGCCGGTCATCTTGGGGAACCAGTGGTAGAGGCCGGCATAGATGCCAAACACACTGCCGCCAAACAACACGTAGTGCAGGTGGGCCACCACAAAGTAGGTGTCGTGGACGTGGATATCCAACGGCACCGAAGCAAGGATGATCCCGCTCAAGCCGCCGATGACAAACATGGAGATAAAGCCCATGGCAAACAACATGGCCGTCCGGTAGTGGATCTTGCCGCCCCAGAGAGTCGCCAGCCAGCTAAACACCTTGATCCCGGTGGGAACGGCAATGGCCATGGTGGCGATCATGAAGAACACCCGCATCCAGTCGGGGGTACCGCTGGTAAACATGTGGTGAACCCAGACAATCAAGCCCAAAAAGCAGATGGCCAAGCTGGAGTAGGCAATGGCTTTGTAGGCAAAGATGGGCTTGCGGGCATGTACCGGCAAGATCTCCGAGATCATGCCGAACACCGGCAGAACCATGATGTACACCGCCGGGTGGGAGTAAAACCAGAACATGTGCTGGTACACCACCGGATCCCCGCCGCCGCTGGGGTTGAAGAAAGCCGTGCCCGCCAACAGGTCAAAGCTAAGCAGGATCAGCGCCCCAGCCAGAACCGGCGTTGCAATGAGAGTGATGATGGAAGCAGCTAGCATCGCCCAGCAAAACAGAGGCATATCCTCCATCTTCATGCCGGGCATGCGCATCTTGAGGATGGTGGTAATAAAGTTCACGGCCCCCAGAATGGAAGAGGTTCCGCCCAACAAAATGCTTAGGATCCAGAGTTCTTCTCCCACCTTCCCACTGATGAGGCTCAGCGGCGGATACGAGGTCCAACCCGCTGCCGGGGCCTCGAGGAAGAGGCTAGCCAGAAGCAAAAGGCCGCTGGGTGGAATTAGCCAAAAGGCGACGGCGTTTAGCCTAGGAAAAGCCATGTCCCGCGCTCCAATCATCAGCGGCACCAGGTAGTTGCCAAAGCCCCCCATCAAAGCCGGGACAATCCACAAAAAGATCATGATTGTGGCGTGGAGGGTAAAGGCACCGTTGTAGCGCTCAAAGCCGAGAAAGTCGGCTTCGGGGGTGGCCAGCTCGGCCCGCACGGCTGTAGCCAGCGCTCCTCCCACCAAGTAGAAGAAAAAGCCAGTTACCAAATACTGGATCCCGATCACCTTGTGGTCGGTGGAGAAGGTAAAAAAGCGCCACCAGGGCTCGGCGGCAGGCTCCAGGCTGGCTTTGGGGGCAGCGGCAAAGGTGGGATTGTCCTGTAGCTGGGTCATGGCAAAAGGCTCCTCCTGGCGTCACCAGAACGTCCGTCAAGGGGAAAGGGATCTCTCTAGCCCGCTGAGGGAAGGGATCCCGTTCGCGTCAGCGGGACGGAGTCCTTGGGCAGTTTGAGAGAGGTTAGATCAGCAGGCGAGAGGCCCAAACGCTGCTGGTGAACTTGGACGAAGGCAGATTCCGAGGGAGAGGGGTGAAGGTCCCCCGCCCAGGCCAGCGCGTTGTTCTCGCCACGAGCAGCCACCAGTTGCTCCCGCTGCCAGCGCTCGAACTCTTCCGGCGTCTCCACTACCAGTTGTGCCACCATCACTCCATGGTAAGGGCCACATAGCTCGGCACAGATGATGGGATAGGTTCCTAGCTGCGTGGGCACAAACTCTAGGTGAGTCTCTCGGCCTGGGATGAGATCTTGCTTTAGGCGAAATTGCGGCACCCAGAAAGCGTGGTTGACATCCATAGCCGTCATGTTCAAGCGCACCCGCTTGTTAAGAGGCAGGTGCAGCTCGCCGGCCACCAAACCCGATTCCGGATAGGTGAACATCCAGGCATATTGCATGCCCTGAACTTGGACAACCAGATCTGGCTGACCCCTCTCCTTTCCCGGCAGCACCGCGGGAGTGTAAGCATAGCCCGGATCCCCTGCTTCCGTCTCCTGGGAAGACCCCATCGCCATGGCCGCGTGGACGTGACCGCCCACATCGGCGCCTCCATACACCGCCTGATAGACATCGAGGCTGGCCAGGCCCAACCAGAGGATGATCACCGCCGGCACCGCCGTCCAGACGATCTCCAGCAGCACGTTGCCGTGGTTGGGATCCCCGTCTCCTCGATCGCCTCGCCGCTTGCGGTAGCGAAAGGCACAGTAGAGAAGCACTCCCTCCACCACCAAAAAGATCCCGGTGGCGATGGTGATCGTGGTGTTGAAGAGGCTATCGAACAAGGGAGCCGAGTTAGCAGCCGCTTCCGGAAGCAGATGGTGATTTTGGCCATACCAGAGACTGGCCAGGGTCAACAGCACCCCGATCCCCACCAAAAAGATATTCTTGAGCGCGCTCACAGCTGCTTTTCCCCGCTGCTACCACCACGACGTGCCTGCCCTAGCAGGTTCTGTAAACAGAACCCAAGCAGGCTTAGACTCCTCTCTATTCAAATCCCAGGAGCCGGCGAAAATTGGCCATCTTAGGGATCTCTTCGGGATCTTCGGCCGGAGCGTTGGCGACGTCTACTGAGGAAGGGCAGCTTGGCCCAAAGAAATCCTTAAAAACCTTCGCCAGTTGCAAAGCTGCATTTAAGATTCGTTGCAAGCGAGTCTCCCCTCTGCCTCTAGAGAAGCACCACCCAGGATAGGAAGGGGTTAGAGGGATCGAGTTATTAACTGTTGCTTCCGCGCATTTTTGAGTGCCAATTGTGGACTGCTCTCCCTAGATTTCGATTCTTCAAACTGCAATGGACTCCTCAATTTCTCCATCTCACGTCCCCTCTTCGGCTTCGGATCCCGTTCCGCCTGGGGAGCTTTCCCTGCACATGGGGCGAGCCCTGCTGGGCCTAGCGGCGGCTACTTGGCTGTTGATGGGGCTAGGCAGTGCCACTCGAGTCATGAATGCTGGACTTGCCTGTCCCGACTGGCCCCTCTGCTATGGAGAGCTGGTGCCGACGCAGCAGATGAACCTGCAGGTGTTTCTAGAGTGGTTTCACCGCCTGGTGGCTGCCGGGGTGGGCTTGGCCACCCTGGTGCTAACGGGGTTTGCCTGGCGGAAGCGGCAGGCTTTGCCCACTTGGCTGCCCTGGGGTCTGAGCTGGGCTTTTGTCTTGGTCGTGGCCCAAGGGATCCTGGGCGGGCTGACGGTAACGGAGTTGTTGCGCTTTGACATTGTGACGGCCCACCTGGGCACGGGCCTGCTGTTTTTTGCCACGCTACTCACCTTGGGATGGCTGGCCTTGCCAAGCGTCGCTCCCTCTGAGGAGGGGAGAGCTTCTGTTGGCTACTTGCCCTGGCTCGGCTTGGGGGCAGTGCTGCTGGTGTACGTCCAGAGCTTGCTTGGGGCTTTGGTGGCTTCCCAATGGGCGTTACACCAGTGCTTTGCTTCTGGTGAACTGTGCGGAGTGATGAACAGTCACTTGCTAGGGGTGGCTCCGGCCACGCTGGCGGTGTTGCTGGTGGCGGTGGCTACGAGTTGGCGGCGGCAGCAGATCCCAAGAATTCTCAAGCGGCTGGGCCATGGATCCGTAGTCCTTTTGCTGGCGCAAGTGGGGGTTGGCATTCTCACCTATCGCTACCGGCTGCAGGTGGAGCCCTTGACGGTAGCCCACCAGATGATTGGGGCAGCTTTGCTGGCGTGCTTGCTGGGCTTTACGGTGCTGGCCTGGCGGATGAGCAACAGCCTTGGGGGAAGGATCCCTCGGGGGGTAGCCGCAGCCCCAGAAATGAACGGCGAGTAGTTCCATGGCAGATATCCTTCCAACCTACCGTCCAGATCCTTGTCAGAACACGGTGACAGGGATCCCTTTTGGCCATCGCCAAAGTCTGGCGCAGGTTTTGCACAGCTATAGCCAGTTGGTGAAGCCGAAGATCATCGCCCTCTTGCTGATGACCACGGCTGGAGCGATGTGGATGGCGGGCAATACGGATCCCTTCAAGTTTGGTGTCACCCTCTTGGGGGGAGGGATGGCGGCGGCCGCAGCCAATATCATCAACATGGTGTACGACGCCGATATTGATCGGATGATGGAGCGAACCCGCCACCGTCCTCTGCCTTCCGGTCGCATTCGGGCCCGACATGCCCTGATGTTTGCCGGGATCCTAGCTCTGATGTCCTTTGGTGTGCTGGCCTGCTTTACCAATTGGCTGGCTGCTGGCTTAGCCATGGCAGGGATCCTGGTGTATGTAGGGGTCTATACCCACTGGCTGAAGCGTTCCAGCCCCCAGAACATTGTTATCGGCGGAGCAGCAGGGGCAATCCCACCTTTGGTGGGCTGGGCAGCGGCTACGGGCAAGCTGAGCTGGGCTGCTTGGGTGATGTTTGCCATTATTTTTTTGTGGACCCCGCCCCACTTCTGGGCCTTGGCGATTTTAAAGCAAGAGGACTATGCCCGCGCCGGGGTGCCGATGCTGCCGGTGGTGGCAGGAGAAAGGCCAACTGCCGCCCAGATTCTCCTCTACGCTCTGCTAATGGTGCCAGTCAGTCTACTGCTGGTTTACCCTCTGCACGTGCTGGGATCCTTTTACTTGAGTGTGGCAACCCTGCTGGGATCCCTTCTCATTTGGAAGGCGGTGCAGTTGCTCCAGGAACCGCACAACCGGCAGCGGGCAGCCTCCCTCTTCACCTTTGCTAACCTCTACTTGCTGCTGTTGTGTGGCGCCATGGGGTTGGACAGGTGGTCGCTGACC
>NZ_JANSIR010000048.1:43067-47616 GCF_047462155.1 Synechococcus sp. OH2 | reverse complement strand
CCACCCTGGTGGCGCTGGCAAGCCACTTTGGGACAATGGGATCCCTGGCTTAACGACTTAACCAGATCAACGTACCCAACCAACTTGGACATTGACACTCCCAGCGCCTAAAGGCAGGGGATTCTTAAGCAGTTCAACAACGAACTCGTAAAGGCGCTGCCAAGACGTCCCTAGACAGTTCCTAGAGACAAAGCCTCAAGGTTCCGCTTACTTACTGGCTTTCGGCACTGTCCGGGTTTTTCACCGGGGTAGGTGCTGACTTAAGATTACAACATAACATTGGCGAGCGACTCCAGTCGCCCGAAGGCTTTTCCGCCCCGCACTACTCGCGCTAGCGGCGCGGAGTGCTTAATACGGGGCTACCCGGCTACTCTGCTGTGTCAGCATGAGTGTGGGCAGTTTACTTTGCGATACTGCTAGAGGTGATGTTGAGAGTGACAACACGATGGCGATGCAGAATCTAGCTAGGGGCCGGCTTCGACGTCCTCAACGGCAGCCAAGCTCAGCGGGATCCCGGCTGTCCCTTACCCGGTTTGCCCCCTGTGGTCTCCTGTTCAGCCTGCTCTGGGCTGTACCTGCCCTTGCCCAAGAAAGGGAAGTGCCTGACCCTGCTGCCTCGATCCTCCCAGATAGCCGGGCAATCCGCACCCCCAACCTGCCTCCCACCCTATCGCTCCCGCCCGAGGCCCGCCCTGCCACTCCTACCCCGGTCTTGCAGGGGGCTTCTAGGGCTGAAGACCTGGTGGTGCCTCAATCCCCTTTGGAGGTGCGCATCGAGCGGACGGAGGGCTTGTCTTTACAAGAAGCCCTGGAGATCGCCGTCGCCCAAAACCCGGCGGTGCAGCAGGCAAGGCTGGCTGTAGAACGGGCTAAAGCAGGTGTAGCCCTGGCGCAGGCAGCTTTTGCTCCCACCCTTTCCAGCCGTGCCAACTACCAGTACAGCGAACCCCCTGCCCCCGGCGGCACTCCCAGCCGCCAATCGCACACTCTCTCCGCTAGCGTGGTGCGGCTAGACTACACCGCTTTTGACAACGGGATCAGGGAACAAAACCTGAGACTGGCCCAAGAAGCTCTGCGCGTCGCCCAACTGCAACTGGAGCAAACCCTGCAGACGGTAAGACAAGCTGTGGCCAACGCCTACTATGATCTGCAGAGCGCCGATGCCCGAGTGGCCATTAGCCAGGCTGCCGTCGCCAGTTCTGAAGCCACCCTGCGGGATGCGCAAGCCCGAGAGCGGGCTGGGGTAGGTACCCGCTTCGAGGTTCTCCAGGCGGAGACGGAGTTGGCCAACAATCGACAAACCCTACTGGTGGCCCAAAACACCCAACAACTGAGCCGCCGCCGTCTGGCCGAACTGCTGAACTTTCCCAGCCCCACCGATGTGCTGGCCAGGGATCCCATCGAGCCGGTGGGAGAGTGGGATCTAAGCCTGGAAGAGACTATTGTTGCCGCTTTTGCCCAAAGACAAGAGCTGGAGCGCCAACGCCGAGAGTTGGAACAAGCCCAAGCTCGGGTGCGCCTGGCACAAGCCAGCAACGGTCCTCAGATTGGTTTGTTCGCCACTCTCGATGCCGTTAACGATTTCGACGCCAGCCGCGACAGCTTCGATGTCGGCTATTCGGTCGGGGCCAACTTCACCTTGACTTGGTTTGATGGGGGAAAGGCGTCTGCCCAGGCTCGCCAAGCTGAGATCGATGGGCAGGTGTCCGCGAGCAATTTCGTCGGCACCCGCAATGAAATCCAGCGCACTGTGGAAGAAGCTTTCCTCACTCTCAGCTCCAGCCGCGAGCAGATCGACTCGGCCAAAGTGGCGATTGCCTCGGCAGAGGAGAGTCTACGCTTGGCCCGGCTGCGCCTGCAAGCGGGGGTGGGCACGCAAACAGAGGTGATCAACGCCGAAGCTGCCCTTACCACTGCCCGTGGTAACCTCTCCAATGCTGTAATCGCCTACAACCGCGCCTTGGTGCAACTGCAGCGGGCCATCGGCAGGCTTTGATCTCTGCTCGGTTCTTTCTTCCTCACCCCAACCCCTCTCCCTCTGGGAGAGGGGAGCTAGAGCGGCGCGTTGGCAACAGTGTTGCGTCGTAATAATGACGTGGAGAAACGTTTCCTCTGAATGTGCGGGATACCCCACCTGGGTGGGGAGGGATAGCGCCTAATATACTCAGCACACCCCAAGTACTGACTCTTTCTCTGAGAAAAATCGCCCTCTCCGGGCTTAGCTCCTGAAGTTTCCCCACGATCCGCAATGGCGGCAAAAGGGATCCTCAGAGTTTACGAGAATAGAACTCGACGACCAGCAGCTCGTTCACTGGCGCGCAGATTTGCTCGCGGGGAGGCAGTTCTTTGATACGTCCGCGCAGCTTCTCTTTGTCAAACTCCAGGTAATCGGGCAGGAACAGTCCCGGATACTCGGCGTAGGTGGCCACCAATTTGCGAGAAGACTCCTTGTTCCTTACCGTGATTACATCCCCAACTTTGCAGCCATAGCTGGGGATGGTGACTTTGCGGCCGTTGACTTCGATGTGGCCGTGGCTCACCAACTGCCGGGCTGCCGGAATGGTTGGAGCCATGCCGAGGCGAAAGACAATGCAATCCAGCCGCATCTCCAGCATCTGCAGCAGGGCTAGCCCGGTGGATCCCTTGGAGCGCCGCGCCTTGCGCATGTAGCGGAGCATCTGGCGCTCGCTCACCCCGTAGTTGAGGCGAACCTTCTGCTTCTCTTCTAGGCGGATAGCATACTCGGATTTTTTCTTGCGCTCTGCCCCGTGCATACCGGGTGGATTGGTATTTTTGGGGCGCTTGCGAGTCAGACCGGGCAGATCAAGTCCCCCGAAGCGACGAATGATCTTTAGGCGGGGACCTGTGTAGCGGGACATGCGGGCGTTTCTCCGAAATCGGCAAAGATACTCAGCAGAAGAGCACAGGCAAAAGCGCTGGCCGTACGCTAAAAGAATTGGCGATCTCCTATATTAAGGTCTTAGCCCCTCCTTTAAGCAAGGGGTGAGAGCTGTTTTTTGGGTTGACTTGGGGGATCCAGCCGGTACCATTAGTTGCAGCGAACCCCCAGTTGGGTGCGGATGAAGGCGCGATCCTCGCTGAGTAGGCCGTTGAGGGTACGCCGTTCCCCCAAGATGGGATCCGGATCCAAGCCAATGGCTTCCAGGTCGGCTAGCACCATCAGCTCCACCAATTGGGGAAAGGTCACCTTGGGCTGCCACCCCAGCACCCGCTTGGCCTTGGAGGCGTCCCCTAACAGCAGCTCCACTTCCGTTGGGCGGTAGTAGCGGGGATCGATCTCGATCAGCACGCGATCTTTGTAGAGCCCCTGTTCTTCCAGGCCGGATCCCCGCCAGGTAATGGGCATGCCCACCAAAGCAAAAGCGCGTTCGGCAAACTCCCGCACGCTGTGGGTTTCGCCAGTAGCCAGCACGTAGTCGTCCGGCTGGGGCTGCTGCAGCATCATCCACATCCCCTCGACGTAGTCCTTCGCATAGCCCCAGTCCCGCTTGGCATCCAGATTACCTAGATAAAGCTTGTCCTGCTTGCCGGCCACAATACGGCTGACGGCGCGGGTAATCTTGCGGGTAACGAAGGTTTCTCCCCGCCGTGGGCTTTCGTGGTTAAACAAAATGCCGTTGCAGGCAAAGAGGTTGTAGGCTTCGCGGTAGTTGACTGTTTGCCAGTAGGCGTACACCTTGGCGCAGGCGTAGGGGCTGCGGGGGTAGAAGGGGGTGGTCTCCTTTTGCGGGATCTCCTGCACCAGCCCAAACATTTCCGAGGATCCCGCCTGGTAAAACTTCACCCGGATCCCCGTGCGTTGTTGGTAGTCGCGGATGGCCTCCAGGAGGCGCAGGGTGCCCATGGCTACTGCATCGACGGTGTATTCCGGGTTATCGAAACTTACCCGCACGTGGGATTGGGCCCCTAGGTTGTACACCTCCGTCGGCTGCACCTGTTCCAAAATCCTGCGCAGAGTGGTGCCATCGGTGAGATCCCCATAGTGGAGAAACAGCTTGGCGCTGGGGTCGTGGGCATCCACGTAGAGGTGGTCAATGCGGTCAGTATTGAAGGTGCTGGCGCGGCGGATGATGCCGTGGACTTCGTAGCCTTTTTGCAACAACAGCTCGGCCAGATAAGAGCCATCCTGTCCGGTGATGCCGGTAATTAAGGCACGTTGGGTCATAGAGTTGGGGGCAAAGAGCGGGAAAAGTCTAAGCAGCGAAGTGGCTCAAGTCCAATAGCAAAACTCAGATCTCGAAGCAGAGACTTGAAAGCTAAGACATTATAATGCAGCAGAACTCCCTTTCCTCAGGCAGATTCCTGACCGAGGGTGTGGTCTTTTACCCGTTGCAAAGCTGCAGTCAGGGCCATCGGCCAGGGATCCGGCTGACGCAGTTGCCGTACCCCCTTCGGTAAGCGCAGCACCGAGGCACGACTGGTACGGGCAATGGTTTCCAGGTCGGGCAAGGGTTCCAGGAGCACGCCCCTGTGCATGATCTGGCGCAGCAGCGGCTCATAGCCGGGGGGCGGGGTCTCGTCAGCCTGA
>NZ_JANSIR010000048.1:19423-42969 GCF_047462155.1 Synechococcus sp. OH2 | reverse complement strand
GGGGCCGCGAAAGATCTGCTTGCGCCCTGGCAGGGTGGCTTTGGCAAAGGAGGCCTTGGCCACGGGGATCCCATTGATCTCCACCAATTTGTACACTCCATTCACCCCCTCGCCGGTAACCAGGCGGGTGCCAACACCGTAGCCACTGATGGGCGCTTGGGAGCGGTGCAGCCGCTCAATCTCGTACTCATCCAGATCGCCGCTGACAAACACCGGCGCCCCCTGCGGCAGGATGGCCTTGACTTGGTGGGAGAGGGCCTCCAGATCCCCCGAGTCGATGCGTACGCCGCCGATTTCCCCCCGGGATCCCAGTTGCTCCGGCTGGGTGGCAGCAAAGAGCTGAGCCGCGGTGCGCGCTCCCTGGATGGGATCGTAGGTGTCAATGAGCAAAACCGCTTGGGGAAAGTAGCGCCGGAAAGCTTGAAAGGCACGGGTCTCATCGCCAGAGAGGGTGGCAATGGCCATCACGAGGGAATGGGCCATGGTGCCCGCCGGCTTGCGCCCCAATTTGAGAGCTGCCAAGACATTGGAGGTGGCATTGAACCCCCCCGCCAGCGCCGCCCGCGCTGCCCAGAGGCCCGCCTGGGGTCCAAAGGCTCGCCGCGTGCCGAACTCCAACAAAACGGCCTCATCCCCTGCCGCATCGCGCATGCGGGCTGCCTTGGTGGCAATCAGGGTTTGGTAGTTGAAGGTAGTCAGCAAGTAGGTTTCCGCCAGTTGCGCCTGCCACAGAGGAGCCTCCACCCGCAGCAGCGGCTCGTTGGCAAAAACGGCCGTCCCCTCCGGTACTGCCCACACATCCCCCTCGAAGCGGTAGCTAGCCAGCAGCTCCCAAAAGCGTGGCGGTGCCTCGGCAAAAATGCCCGTCTCCTGCAGGGCCTGCAAGGTTTGTGGCGGAAAGTGCAACTGCTGCAGGTATTCCACCGCTTGGGCCAGCCCCATGGCAATGAGGTAGCCATAGTCGCTAGGCAAGCGCCGCACAAACAGCTCAAAGGCCGCCGGCTGATTCTCCAGCCCCTCCCCCACATAGCAGGCAGCCATTGTGAACTGGTAGAGATCGGTCAGTAAGCCGTAGTCTTGGGGCTGCAGGGAGGAAAAGCTTGGGTCTACCATGGAACCCTCAAGTAAGCCAGAGAGGCAACGCCCTTGGGGAAAGGCAGAGAAGCGGTTGCCCCAGTTGGAGCTACCATGGTAGCAAGTCCAGCCTGCCAGGGATCCCTACCCTGCAAAGCAGCAAAAGCTTGGCTACGGGAAGCGCCATGGACACCTCTGCTCCGCAGTTGACAACTCCAGCGCCGCCAACCCTGCCTGTGCCCTCCCACTTTGCTCCTGAGCGGGTGGGAGAGATTTGGCGAGTGCCCTACCAGCAGCGGGCCCTAGAGGCAGAGCGCTGGGCCCAAGAGCACCACATTCCCCCGGCGGAAGCCGATCGGGTGCGGGTGGGCTTGTTGCTGATTGATGTGCAAAACACCTTCTGCATTCCTGGCTTTGAGCTGTTTGTGGGCGGCCCCAGCGGCTTGGGGGCGGTGGAGGACAACTGCCGCCTGTGCCAATTCATCTACCGCCACCTTGCCCACATCACCCAGATTGTGGCCACCCTGGATACCCACACGGCGATGCAGATCTTCCACCCCGTCTTTTGGGTGGATGCCCAGGGATCCCATCCCGAGCCAGCTACCGCCATCTCGGCAGCCGAGATTCGCTCAGGACGCTGGCGGATCAACCCTGCCATGGCCGCCAACCTCACCCAGGGGGATCTGACGCGGCTGCAGGTCTATGCCCTCCACTATGCCGAGCAATTGGAGAAAGGGGGGAAATATCCCCTTATTGTCTGGCCCTACCATTCCATGCTGGGTGGGATTGGCCATGCCCTGGTGCCGGCAGTGGAGGAGGCGATCTTCTTCCACACCATTGCCCGCGGCAGCCAGCCCAGCTTACAGCTCAAGGGAGCCAACCCCTTGACGGAAAATTACTCTGCCCTCAGCCCGGAGGTCTTGACGGGGCCGGAGGGGGATCCCATCGACGAGAAAAATGAATCCCTTATCGACCACCTCCTGGAATTTGATGCCCTGATTGTGGCTGGCCAAGCCAAAAGCCACTGCGTTGCCTGGACGGTAAGCGACCTGCTGCAGGAGATCCAGGCTAGAGATCCCAGCCTAGCCAGGAGGGTCTACCTTCTGGAAGATTGCACCTCGCCGGTAGTGATCCCCGGCATTGTCGATTTTAGCGAGCAGGCGGAGGCAGCCTTTGCCCGCTTTGCGGCAGCGGGGATGCACCGGGTGCACTCCACGGATCCCCTTTGGGAGTGGCCTGACTTTCCCTGGCCTCTTGCGGAGGAGACTTGATCTGCTCTACTCCAGTGGTAGGATGCGGCAGGACAGCCTGTCGGAGTTGGTCTGTGTACGACTGCCCTGGCGGTGCAGATTTGCTTTGGGAAACCAGTTCCCTGCGCCCTCCCACTGGCGCCCGCGACTTTTTGCCGCGGGAAGTTCAGCGGCGGGAAAGGCTAGAGGCGCAGCTAACCCAGGTTTTTCGCCGCTACGGCTACCAACGTATCATCACGCCCACCCTAGAGCGGTTAGAGACCCTGCTGGCTGGGGGATCCATCCGCGGTGAAGCCGTGCTGCAACTGCGGGACGGGGAAGGGACAATGCTGGGGTTGCGCCCGGAATTCACCGCTTCCATCGTGCGGGCAGCAGCCACCCGGCTGGCCGGCGGGCCTCTGCCGCTGCGGCTCTACTACCACGGCAACGTGTTCCGCAATAGCCGGCGGGAGGAGGGCTCCTACAGCAGCCAGGAGTTTTTCCAGTCGGGGGTGGAGCTCATCGGCGCGGGCGGATGGCTAGCCGACGCTGAGATCTTGCTGCTTTTGGCCGATTGCGTGCGCGCTGTTGGCCTCAGCAACTGGACATTGCTGTTGGGAGATGTGGGCCTGACCGAGAGCCTGCTTAACTCGGTTACTCCCAAGGCCCAGGCGGCGGTGCGCCGCGCCATTGCCCAGCTTGACTACGTTTACCTGGAATCGGCTCCTCTGCCGGAGGCGGCCCGCCAGATTGGCTTGCAGATTCTGGGATTGCGCGGCCAGCCTGAGCAGGTCCTACCTCAGCTTGCCCAGCTTCCTGTGCCCCCGGAGCGGCTGCGGGATCTGCGGCAGTTGTGCCAAATCCTGGAAGCCCGGCAGGTGCGGGTGGTGCTGGATCTAAGCTTGCTGCAAACTCTGGCCTACTACACCGGCATTGTCTTCCAGGCAGTGGTGGGAGGAGAGGTCATTGCCCTGGGCGGGCGCTACGACCAGCTCTATGCTCTCTACAGCCCTCAGCAAATTGAGCAGCCAGGGATCGGCTTTACCCTCCTGCCCGATACGCTGCTGCGGCTCTTGCCCCCCGACCTCCCAGCCGAGGCAATGGGCTGCCAGCGGTTGGTGGTGCCGCTGGTGCCGGCAGGGATCCCGGCAGCACTGGCCTTGGCCGCCCGCTGGCGGGAGTCAGAGGCCGTGGAGCTGGAATTGCTGGATCGCCCTCCTGAAGAGATCGAGGCCTATGCCCGCCAGTGTCGGATCCCGGAGATTGCCTGGGTGCAGGCTGATGGCAGCTACCACATCTCCCCCGTGGACTAATCCCAATCAAATGTCCAGAGCCGCCAGTTCCAACTGGCCACTGTGGGCCTCGATGAACTCCCGCCGCGGGCCAACGGCATCCCCCATGAGGATGGTGAAAATGCGATCCGCCTCTGCGGCGTCTTCGATGGTAATCTGCTTGAGGACGCGCGTTGCCGGGTTCATGGTGGTTTCCCAGAGCTGCTCTGGCATCATTTCCCCCAAGCCCTTGAAGCGCTGGATGGTGTACTTGGTGTTGGCCGGCAGGCTGCGCAGGACTTGCTCTTTCTCGGCCTCGTTGTAGCAGTAGCGCACATTGTTGCGGCCCCACTCAATCTTATAGAGGGGCGGGCAGGCAATGTAGACGTAGCCCTGCTCCAAGAGCGCCTTCTGATAGCGGTAAAAGAAGGTGAGCAGCAGGGTGCGGATGTGACTGCCATCCACATCGGCGTCAGTCATGAGGATGATGCGGTGGTAGCGCAGTTGGCTGGGATCGAACTCCTCGCCCTTGACCCCCAGGCCCAGCGCTGTAATCAGGGCCTGAATCTCGGCGTTTTTGTAGATCTTGGCGGGATCCGCCTTCTCGATGTTGAGGATCTTGCCCCGCAAAGGCAGCACCGCCTGAAACTGGCGATCCCGGCCCTGCTTGGCACTGCCCCCTGCCGAGTCGCCCTCCACCAAGTACACCTCTGACTCCGCCGGATCCCGGCAACTGCAGTCAGCCAGTTTCCCCGGCAGTGTGGAAGATTCCAGAGCCGACTTGCGGCGTACCAGCTCCCGGGCCCGGCGGGCAGCTTCGGCCGCGTTGAAGGACTGGATGGCCTTATCGACGATCCCCCTCGCCACGTTGGGGTTGAACTCCAGATATTCCGTGAGGGCCTCGGAGACAATGGTTTGGACGATGCCCCGCACCTCGGTGTTGCCCAGCTTGGTTTTGGTTTGCCCCTCAAACTCGGGGTTAGGCACCTTGACCGAGACGATGGCCGTCAGGCCCTCCCGCACGTTTTCTCCCGCCAGGTTGCTGTCGGACTCTTTGAGTTTGTTGAGCTTGCGGGCTTGGCTGTTGATGGTAAGGGTAAGGGCAGTCTTCAGCCCCTCCAAGTGGGTGCCCCCTTCGGTGGTGCGGATGTTGTTGGCAAAGCCAATCAACGTATCGGTATAGACATCTGCGCACCACTGCAGAGCCGCTTCGACCTCGACGCCATCCCGCTCTCCGCGCACATAGACAATGTCGGGGTGGATGGGGGTTTTTTCGTGGTTGATGAAGGCCACATATTCCTTGATGCCGCCCGCAAATTGATAGGTTTCCCGCTGAGGCGGCTCCCGCCGCAGATCGCTAAAGATGATTTTCAAGCCGGCATTGAGGTAGGCCAGCTCGCGTAGACGAGCAGCCAGCACGGCATAGTCAAACTCCCGCTCCGGAAAGATAAGCTCATCTGGCTTGAAGCGCACCCCGGTCCCCCGCCGCTGGGAACCCACCGGCTGCGGCTCGGATTTGAGGGATCCCACCACCGCCCCTCGCTCAAAGCGCTGGAAGTAAACTTTGCCCTCCCGCCAGACTCTGGCCTCCAACCACTCCGAGAGGGCATTCACCACCGACACCCCAACGCCGTGCAGCCCCCCGGAGACCTTGTAGCCGCCCCCTCCAAACTTGCCGCCGGCGTGCAACACCGTCATGACCGTCACCAACGCCGACTGCCCAGTTTTGGGGTGGATGTCTACCGGGATGCCGCGGCCATTGTCCAGAACCGACACCGAGCCATCGGGGTGGAGGGTGACCTCAATCTCGTCGCAATAGCCGGCCAGGGCCTCATCGACGGAGTTGTCCACCACCTCATACACCAGGTGGTGCAATCCCTTCGGCCCGGTGGAGCCAATGTACATGCCAGGCCGCCTGCGCACAGCCTCCAAGCCTTCCAAAACTTGGATCTGCTCTGCACCGTAGTTCTCCGTCATTCGTAACTCCAATCCTGAAGAGAGATACCGGCCCCCGCCAACCTGAATCCAGAGAAATTGACGCCAGAAGCCAGAGATGATCCAAATCCCAAAAACCTGCCCCTATAATAGCACAAAAGCCTAGAACGGCCACGCAGCCGCTTCTGAGGGCAAACTTTGGCAGGGGATGCAGGGATGGAGATCAGTTTCTTGCCCAATCCTGGCCGAGAAAGCTCTCCACCAATCCCGGCGGCGGCTGCACCTGCAGCTCACCGTTTTCCAGATCCACAACCGGCACCAGAGCTTTCACAAAGGGGATCAACACCTGCCGCTGGTCGGGGGTAGAGATCTCCAGCACATCTTGGCCAGCGGCCCAGATTGCCGAGACATGTCCCAGCAGCCGACCCTGATGGTAGACGGCTAGGCCAATGAGATCGGAGTAGTGGTACTCCTCCGGCTCGAGGGGCAGGCGCTGGGAAGCCGGTACCAACACCTTGGCCCCCACCCAAGCCTCTGCTGCCGTTCGATCGGGGATCCCTTCCAGCCGCACCAAGTACAAGCCCTTGGCGGGAAAAAACTGGCCCTCAATCAAAGGATGCAACAGAGGCTCCGGATCGCTATCCCGCTGCAGCCAGCGCGGCCCTGGCTCAGTGAGGCGCTCTGGAAAATCCGACCAGCACTTAACCCGTAGCCAGCCCCGCAGTCCATGAGCGGCCACCACCTGCCCCACCACTAGCCAAGCGGGATCCCCTCCATGTTGGGCAGAAGCTACCATAGCTGTCGCTACTAGTCGAGCTGAGGAAAGTTCACCTCGGTCGGGAAAGCCGTGGAGGTGCCCAACTTTTGGGAAGCCCCAGAAGCGCGGGATCCGGATCCCTGCCCTTCCTTGGCCACATCCACCATCGAGAGCAGCCCTTGCAGGGTAGCGGGGATGGAATTGGGATCCATAAAGATCACCTTCGAGCTGGGGCTGCTGCCCAGCTTGAGACCCATATCGATGTAGTTTTGTGCCATCAAGTATTGCAGCGCGTTGGCTGCCTCTGGGTTTTCCTGCAAAGTAGCGGCAATGGTTTTGATAGCCTCAGCCGTACCCTCGGCCAGCAGCAGCCGCTCGCGCTTCTCAGCTTCTGCTCGCAACAACTGCGCCTTGGCAGCCCCCGCTGCTTGGTTGATGCTGGCCTGCTGTTCCCCCTCGGATTTGAGAATGGCCGCTCGCTTCTCCCGTTCGGCAGCCATTTGCTTTTCCATCGAGTCTTGCACCGTCTTAGAGGGCTGGATATCCCTGACTTCTACGCGGGTGATCTTGATCCCCCAGGGATCGGTGGCCTCGTCCAGTTCTGTCAAAAGGCGGGCGTTGATCTCGGCGCGGGAGGAAAAGGTTTGATCCAAGTCCATGCGGCCAATTTCGGCGCGCAAGGCCGTCAGCACCAAGTTCACCAAAGCCCGCTGTACATCCTCTACGGCGTAGCGGGCCTTGATCATATCCGTGATGCGCCAGTAAACCACCGCATCCGCCATCAAAGAAACGTTGTCGCTGGTGATGCACTGCTGCGGTGGCACGTCCAGCACCTTCTCGCGAATGGTTTCCTTAAACACAATCCTGTCGATGGGAGGAAAAATGATGTGCAACCCGGGTGTCAGCTTGCGGTGAAACCTCCCCAAACGCTCTACCAGCGCCTCATAGCCCTGGCTGATGATCTTGACCGAGTTGAACAGGTAGCCGATAAAGATGAGGGCAAGGGCGGCTAAGATGCCAGGCATAGGGCTCTTCTCCTAACAGAGGGTTCAGCCCCCATTCTAGACGGCTGCTGGGACTGCTCCCTTCCCCCTTCGACACGTCTCAGCCTCAATAGACAATAGAGAGGGGAGGCGTGAACAGGATAGTTAGAGCTGCGGATTTCTTGTTGGGGCTGCAATCTTATCCAGTAGAAAGCTTGTGGGGGGATCCCGTCTATGAAACTGGACAGCAGGAACCTAGAAGTTGGCCTGAACAAAATCTACGACGTTATTGTTGCCGGTGGTGGCGCAGGGGGGCTGTCGGCAGCCATTTACCTGGCCCGCTACGGCTTGAGCTGCCTGGTGGTGGAAAAGAGCAGAGGCCGCTCTTTTTGGATGCAGGATTTGCGCAACTATCTGGGCCTGCCGCCAAACACGCCAGGACGAGAGCTGTTGCGACAGGGGAGGGAGCACGCCCTCAGCTTGGGGGTGGACTATCTATGGGGCTTTGTGGAAGATGTCACAGATGAGGGAGACCTTTTTGCTGTCAAGGTCAAAGTAAGAAAAGTCAACAGTATCTACCCTGTTTTTCGCAGCAAATATTTGATTGCAGCAACGGGCATTATCGATTATTTGCCCCAATTGCCTGATATGCAAAATGTCTACGAATATGCAGGCTACTCGCTTCATGTCTGCATGATTTGCGATGGTTACGAAATGCGGGATCAGAAGGCAGTTTTGATTGTCAATTCAGAAGATCGGATTAATACGGCTTTTGTCCTCAACTGGTTTACGCCTTATATCTCGGTGTTGACTCACGGCCTCTGCTCGGTCGGCCCTGAAATGCGCCAAAAACTGGCGGAGCACGGCTATCCCCTTTACGAGTCTCCCATTCGCCGCTTTCTGGGCGAGAACCACCAGATGCGGGGCGTGGAGCTCGAGGATGGCACCTACATCGAGGCAACCACCGGCCTGGTGGCCATGGGAGCCAAATACCACAACGACTATTTGAAAGGGATCCCGAACTTACGCTGGCAGGGCGAAAACCTCGTGACCGACGAGTGGTGCCGCACCACCCATCCGCGGCTCTTCGCGGTAGGGGATTTGAAGCAGGGCCTCAACCAGGTGTCGATTGCCGTCGCCGATGGGGCGCTGGCTGCAACGGCCATTTGGCGGGACATCCGCCGGGCCTCTCCTCTTCGTAAATGGGAAGAGCGCCTGCGCTCTTAGTTTGGGCTCATTCCGCCCTCTTGAGGGAATTGGGATGGCCTTCTGCCCTATGATTGTTGCGAAGCCCCGAGCAACTCCCATGCATTCTCTGAAAGTGGCGATCTTTTTTTGGGTTTTCCTATTGGTAGGGCTGCATTACTACGCGGTAGAGGCCCAGTCTTTTTTTGATCTAAACCTGACTCTAACCTCAGAATACGATCCTATTCTCCCGATCGAGAGCGTTCGCGTTGTGCGCGGCAGCAATCCCCAAGACCTGCTGGTTTATCTATCGGCTCCTTCTGCTGCCTGGGTTCACCAAGAGCGGGTGAACGGGCATTATTTAATTGATATTCCCTATGCAGTCATCACCCGCTCGACAACGGTTGAAGTTGCTGCGGGGCTGCCCTATCGGCTGAGCTGGGGCAACCGAGACGAACAGACTGGGCGCCTGCTGATCACCCCTGCACCTGCCCAGGTAGAGGTCTTTTTGCAGCATGGCTGGACAGCGGATCCCACTTTGCTCGATCCGCTGGAAAATAGCTGGCCTTTGCAACTGACTTTGGAAGAGGCGCTGGGGCCTTTGTTGGAAGTACCACCTCGCTCTGCCTTTCTCACCATTGACGATGGACCTTGGCCTCAGTCCACACCTCGCCTTTTGCAAGCTTTGGATCAGCTACAAGTGCCGGCTACATTCTTTCTCATCGGCAATCACGTTTCTCGCTTTCCAGAGCTGGCCAAAGCTATTCAAACCCACCACCACACGATAGCCAACCACACGTTTACTCACGACTATCGACGCCTCTACAGCAGCGACGAGATATTCTATGCCGAGGTGGATCAGACAACCCAACTGCTCAAGAGGTTGGGCTTGGATCCCCAACTGGTGGTTCGCCCACCGGGCGGTTTCCGCCTAGACTCTGCTTTACGTCGCGCTTTGGAACAGGCAGGGTATCAGGTTCTCTACTGGAACCTTAGTCCCGAGGATGCCTATGCTGGCCAAACAGCAGACCAGCTTTTGGAGCGGGTTCGCTCCCAGTTGTCGGTGATGAAAGCCTCTGAACAACCCCTGGTTTTGCTGCTGCACGACCGCTGGCCCCATACTGCAGAAGCTTTGCCAGATATCGTTGCTGCGGTTGAAGAGGCAGGCTATCGCTTTTTGCCCTGGCCCAGTTCTAGAGATCCTGCTTGAGGAAACCGCCAACTGTCTCTTAGAAAAACCGGGCAATCTCTTAGAATCTTAGGGTCGAGGAGTGGGGAAGTATGCGAAAGCCCTTGGATTGCTGGGCTCGGATAAGTTGGGGAGCAGCCTTGGCTCTGACGCTACCGCTTGCTGTTCACTCTGCCTACCCCCAGCCGCTGCTTCCGCTGTGGCCGGCTGTTTCTGAGGGGGGCAGCGCGCGCGAAGGAGTTGTTGCCCTATTTCGTCAATCCATCTGGTGGGAGTTCATCCGCGGCAATCGCGGCGAAAACCTGCGCCTGTTTGCAGCCAGCCGCACCGCTTCTGAGCGTCAGGATGTGGTGGCCGTGTTTGAAATCCAGCGGCAGCCGACAGTGGAGCCAGTGGTGCGGGTTCTCAGCTTTGGACATCAGGGAGGATACGATTTTCGCCTGCTCCACACGGCTGAGCCGATCCCCGGACGGTTGGTGGAGGCGCAGCTGCGCACCGACATCACCTCCAGCGCCCAGCCCAAGCTGGTGCTGCTCACCGAGCGAGGGGGCATTAGCCTGCTGCGGTCTGTCTTGGTCTTGGAACACCGAGCGGAGGGGTTTGTGCCGCTGCTGAGCGTGACAGATTTAAACAATGCCAGCTTGCGGGTCAGCTCCCAAGGGATCCTGGTCATCTCCAGCGTGCCGGGAGCTAACCGCGACTTGCGCGCCACCCTTTACCAGTGGGAGGGAGATGGCTTTGTCCGCCGTGATCTGTAGCATCCCAAGTCTGGCGACAAGGCATAGACCGCCGGGATTCGTTTCGAATTGCCGCGAAGCAGTCCCCTGCCACTCCCCTCTCCCACGGGGAGAGAGATTGGGGGTGAGGGAAACGTCTCCAGCCTATTGAGGATGACTGGAGAATTGTTGAGCCTGCCAGCAGACGCCTAGGCTGGGCGCTTGGCCCACCTGCCAAAGCCACAGGCTCTCTGCTCCCAGGGGATCCAGGCTCCAGGGATCCAGGTCAGACCCAAACCACCCGTAGGGATCGACAGGGGCAGGTTGGCCAGAGTTGGTTTGATCAAGGCGGCGCACCTCAAAATGGAGATGGGGCCCACTGGCACAGCCGCTGTCGCCCGAGAGGCCGATTACGCCCCCTGCCGCCACTCTCTGTCCCTCCTGCACCCGGATTTGGCTGAGGTGGGCGTAGAGGGTTTCCAAGCCGGCTGGCTCGTGCCGAATGCGCACCCGCAACCCCCTGACCGGGCGGCCCAAGCTGGGACACAAAAACTGCGGCTCTTGACGCGCCAAGGTAACCCGTCCCGAAGCGGCGGCCAAGATCGGCGTACCCACCGGCATGGCCCAGTCGTAGCCGGCGTGGCCATCGCTTTTGCCGCAGGGGTGTAACGGGCCAGGGAGCCAAACTTGGCCTTGCCCACTGACAAAGCGTCCGTTGCCATCTTTCTCTCCCAGGGGCATATCGTGGTCGAAAAGGTTGGTGACGGGAAATTCCCCGACAAAGGGCTTGTGCAACAACGGCCACTGGGGCGGCGGCGGATCCCCATCGGCAGAGCGATGGCTCTCCAGCGCCAGCCGATAGTTCTCCAGCTCCTGACGCTGGGCGGGATCTGGCGACCGCTGCAGCAGGAGATCCACCAGGCGCAGGGCCTGAGACCAGTCCCGGCGCTCGACAGCCCGGCTCAACTGGGCGTACACCCCCACCAGGGATCCCGGCGGTGGGGAGGAGGGTGAGCCCTGGGGAAAACCGGGCGAGATGTTTACGAATTGATACAATAGGCAGCAAAATATCAGCAGTGTCACCCTTAGCCGTTGTGATGCTTCTATCCAAGGGGCCCTCCCCAGCAGACCAGACGGTTTGTCGTTGGCGTCCGGCCCCCTTCCGCCCTCTGCTTCTCTCCGCAGCCACTGCCCAGATGGCGGGAAAGCAGAGCGGCTGTGATTGACCACCCTCTGGGAGTTTCTCATGCGTTGGCTGTCATCCTCTGCTGTTCTCGTCAGCTTGCCTCTCCAGTTTGGAGTTTGGCAAACATTTCCGCCCCTGCTGGCTTCGATTGGGGGGCTGCTGGAAACCTTGGCCCTGGGTTTGCACATTCTGTCTTTATTTTTTGGATTGGCGGGCTTGCTTTGGGTTGTACCCCATCCCGAATGGGTGGCCAGTTTGCCCCCCATCGGCCTACAAGCCTTTTCCCTGAGCATGGCCAATGGTGGTGTTGCCTACATGGTGTCTGGAGCGCTGGCGGCGGCTTTGATGGGATCCCGACTGTTGGGGGTGCGGCGCCTGTTGATGTTTTTGATCCCGGCGGTGGGCATTTCCTTGGCCAGCGAGCTGCTGGGTACCAGCACGGGGATCCCCTTTGGCGACTACGGCTACCTCAGTGGGCTGGGCTACAAGATTGCCGGGCTGGTTCCCTTCACGATCCCTTTGTCTTGGTTTTACGTGGGGCTGTCGTCCTACCTGTTGGCGCGGGTGGCCCTGCAAGCAGGTCGCCACTGGCTGATCCACTGCGAGGCCATCCTGTTGGGGGCGCTGCTGCTCACTGCCTGGGACTTTGTTCTGGATCCGGCCATGACCCGCGGCTTGATTCCCTTTTGGACTTGGTTTCAGCCGGGGCCCTTCTTTGGCATGCCGCTGCAGAACTTTGGCGGTTGGATGCTGACCGGAGCGGCCTTTATGACCGTAGCCAACCTCCTCTGGGGGAAAGATCAGCCTGTGTTGAACCGCCGCCAGTTGTTGGGGCCACTGGTGCTTTATGTAGCTAATTTTGCCTTTGCCCTGCTGATGAGCCTGGGATCCGGCATTTTCGCGCCAGCGGGGCTAGGCCTGTTGCTGGGCTTGGGGCCAGCCTTAGGTTTGTGGTGGAACGCCCCGCCTGCACCTGAGGATCCCTGCCATCACGAAGCGGTTGAAGGGGAGGCAGCTCCAACCTGGCAGGCGCTGGAGGATCCTGGCTGGGCGAGGGTGAAATAGCTGCCTGGCGTAGTTAGGAGGGAGCAACAGTGCCCTGGCCCTTTCGGTGCTCACCCCTCTTGCTGGCCTATATCTGACTGGACGCAGGTGGGACGGCAGAGTTGTCGGCTATTGGGAGCCACGAGCCCAAGTCGCGGCGGCGGTGGTGTTTATTATTTAACTGCTGCCGCCGTGGCCAGATTTTTTTTCTGGATGAGGCAAAGTGGAAGCCGGTTCCGTTCCCTTTGATTTGTCCTGTAGCAAGCCGATCAGCAAGCAGGCCACCCCAAGGTTGATGGCCACATCCGCCACGTTAAACACCGGAAAGCGAATCCAAACCAGATTAAAAAAATCCACCACGTAGCCGTTGAGAAAGCGGTCGATGCCGTTCCCTACCGCTCCTGCCCAGACCAGACCGTAGCCTGCCTGTTCCCAACGGCCCAGGCTGCCGCCGCGAATCGCCAGCAGCGCCAGCGCCACCGCTACCCCCAACGAGACCCACTTGAGAAACTCTGCCGAATCGGCAAACAGGCTCCAGGCGGCGCCGGTATTCTCCACATAGGTAAGGTGAAACACCCCCGGCCACAGCTCGATTTCCGGCCCCGGCAGCAGCCGCTCCACCGCCCAGCGCTTGGTCGCCTGATCCAGGATCACGCCCAGGATCCCGGCCAGCCAAAAGCCCGTGTTTTTCATGCTCTTTTGCTTCACCACGTCCACTGGCAATAGCGCTCAGAGGAGCACTTTTCCCATCCTGACATTCTCTCTCCTACCTGTGGGTGACAAACCGCAGGGGCAAGGCTTGGGGGTTCATCTGGCTGGAGAGCTCAATAAGGACAAAGAAAAGCACCCGCCTGGCTGAGCCAGACGGGGATCCCACAGTCCAGAGAAGAGGACAAGGGCAGCTACCGACCCTGTTGCTCCAGGGATCGGCGCAACTCGCTAGCCATCTGCAGGAACTCCTGTGGGTTGCCCGCCTTGCCGTAGGAGGAGCGATCTTCAACCTTTTTGCCGCTACCTTGGCGGGTGCGAGTGTTGATCAGAGAGCTGGCCATTTCCAGAAACTTGGCAGGGTTCCCTTCGCTGCTGCCCCGCATCACAGAGGTTCGTCCGGCACGAGTCACTGCCATAGCTACCTTGATTCTCAGAAACGAAATGCTTGTTCATATCTTCCCACAAGGGATCCTCAGCCCGCCAGGCCCAGCGCTCTATGAGGTGAAGAATTGTTAGAGATAGCCGTGGCTTCTCAGGCCTTGCATCACCAGCTCAATACACTCGGAGATGCTTCGCTCAGCGGTTTTGCACACCACCTCCGGGCATTCTGGTGGCTCGTAGGGATCGTCGATGCCGGTAAAGTGCTGGATGAGCCCTGCCCGCGCTTTGCGGTAGAGGCCCTTGACATCGCGCTGCTCGCACACCTCCAGGGGGGCATCCACAAAGACCTCGATAAAGTTGCCGATGCGCTGCCGCACCTCTTGCCGGGTGGCCCGATAAGGGGAAATGGCCGAGACCAGTACGATTACCCCGTGGCGGGTCAGCATCTCGGCCACAAAGCCAATGCGGCGAACGTTCTCATCCCGATCTTCTTTGCCAAACCCCAGCCCCTTGGTGAGGTGTTGCCGCACCAGGTCACCGTCGAGCACTTCCACCGGCAACGCCAGAGCTTGCAACTGCTGGGCCACGCCGCAACTCAGGGTGGTTTTGCCCGCCCCACTTAGCCCCGTAAACCAGACTGTTACCCCCCGTCGCCCCATGGGTGTGGATCTCCTTGCCAGAATATCATCCCCGGCCAGAGTGATACACTCGAAACACTGTCCATTCTCCCTCTGCCATGCCGCCGTTAAGCGCTTCTCTTGTCGATGCCACCTTGGGATCTGCGACAACCGCCGAGCTGTTCAATCGGCATGTGATGTCCACCTATGCTCGCTACCCTTTGACCTTGGTGCGGGGGGAAGGCTGCCGGGTTTGGGATGAGGAGGGGCGCGAGTACCTGGATTTTGTGGCAGGCATTGCTACCTGCACCCTGGGACATGCCCACCCCGCTTGGATTCAGGCCCTCACCCAGCAGGCGCAACAGTTGCACCATGTTTCCAACCTCTACTACAACCGACCCCAGGCGCAACTGGCCCAATGGCTGACCCAGCACTCCTGTGCTGACAAGGTGTTTTTCTGCAACTCAGGGGCAGAGGCCAATGAAGGCGCCATCAAGCTAGCCCGCAAATACGCCCATACGGTGCGCGGGATCCAAGATCCGGTGATCCTCACCGCCCAGGCTAGCTTTCATGGACGCACCCTGGCTGCCCTCACGGCCACCGGCCAGCCCAAGTACCAGAAAGACTTTGCTCCCTTGGTGCCTGGCTTTGATTACGTTCCCTACAACGATATCGAGGGTACGGCAGCGGTGCTGGAGCGCTGGGGCGAGCGGGTGTGTGCCGTGCTGCTGGAGCCGCTGCAGGGGGAGGGAGGGGTTGTGCCCGGGGATCCTGCCTACTTTCAGTGGCTGCGCCGGGTCTGCAGTGAGCGGGGCATTCTGCTGATGTTGGATGAGGTGCAGGTGGGGATGGGCCGCACCGGCAGGCTCTGGGGCTACTGCAACCTGGGAATCGAGCCGGATGTGTTTACCCTGGCCAAGGGCTTGGCGGGTGGGATCCCGATTGGCGCCCTCTTGGCCAAAGAGTTTTGTGCCGTGTTTCAGCCGGGGGATCACGCCAGCACCTTTGGCGGCAATCCCTTGGCCTGTGCGGTGGGCTTGGCGGTTTGCCACACCCTAATGGCGGAGAGCTTGGTGTGGAATGCCCAGCAGACGGGGGACTATCTGCGCCAGGGTCTATCCCGCTTGGCGGAGCAGTTCCCCCAGCTTGTGCAGGAGGTGCGCGGCTGGGGCCTGATCCAGGGTCTAGTCATGCGCATCCCGGCGGCTGAGGTGGTCAGGGCGGCCCTGGAGCAGGGACTACTGCTGGTGCCAGCAGGATCCCAGGTGGTGCGCTTTGTGCCCCCCTTGATCGTCACGCCAAAGGAGATTGACGAGGCGCTGGCGCGGCTGGAATCCGCTCTGCAGAGCTTAGCCGTTGGCGATAGCGGAACGGAGTCCCTGAAAGCCTAGCTCTGCCAGACCTGCTGCAAGAACGCCTGCAGCCGCTGGCGGGCCTCATGGGGCAAGGGATCCCTGGCCTGCTCGAGCAGGGGCAGTACCTCCTCCGCGTAGGCCGCAACAAAGCTGTCAGCCGGCCAGAGCAAGTCCGAGGTGGATCGCAGGTTCCACACTTGGGATCCCTGCTGGAGCAATAGGGGCCGTACCCAGAGGAGGGCTGGGGATCCCGCTTCAAGAGGGTGAAGAGAAACCTGAATCAGCTCCCCATAGAGCGTGGCTTGTGGCCCCGGCAGAGCTAGAAGGCGGCGGGGTGAGGTGGGGGCACTCCCTACTTCCGTCCCAGCAGGCAGAGGACGTCCTCTGAGGGGGGGCTCCTCACTGGAGCCACATTGAGCAGGCAGACAGGGCCATAGCGTCATGGGACGGCAGGCTTTCCCTGAGGAACGAACGAGACAAACTACACCTGATCTTAAGAGACGCCTTCTCAGGTTCTGCGAGGGGATCCCGTCGGAAGCAGAGATTGCCCAAGGTGCTAGTCTTGCAGGCAAGGCTCCTCGAAATTCCTTGCAACCGGATCCCGCCATGATGCACACCTTTATCCCACCCCACCGCTTTTTCCCCTACCTGACCTGGACAGAGATCCAGTCCATGCCCAACAAAGAGAAGGTGGTGATCATCCAGCCCGTAGCCTCGATCGAGCAGCATGGGCCCCACCTGCCCTTGGTGGTGGATGCCTGCATCGGCACCGCAATCATCGGGCGGGCTATGGAAAAACTGGAGCCGGGGATCCCCGCTTACGTTCTGCCCACCCAGTGTTATGGCAAGGCCAACGAGCACTGGCATTTCCCGGGCACCATCACCCTCTCAGCCCAAACCCTGATGGCCCTGCTAACCGAAGTGGCTGAAAGCATTTACCGGGCTGGATTTCGCAAGCTGGTGTTCCTCAACTCCCACGGTGGCCAGCCCGAAGTGCTGCAGATTGTGGCCCGCGACCTGCACCAGAAGTACGAAGATTTCCTCCTTTTCCCCATCTCTGTCTGGCGCGTTCCCCACCAAGGCCAGGAGCTGATGACGGAAAAAGAGCGGGAATTGGGCATTCACGCTGGCGATGGCGAGACCAGCATGCTGATGTACCTGTTGCCCGAGACAGTGCGAACTGACCGCTTGGTCTGCGAGTACCCTCAGGATCTGCCGGAAGACAGCCTGATTAGCCTGGAAGGGCGGATCTCTTTTGCCTGGACAACTCGCGACCTCAGCCGGAGTGGTGTCCTGGGGGATGCCACGGCCGCCACGCCGGAAAAAGGCAAACTTTTGGTGGAGTCCATGGCCGATGGCTGGGTGCGGCTGATCCGGGATCTGTACAAGTTCCAACAGCCCCAGGCTTGGCGCAAAGACCCGCTGCCAAGGTAGGGATCCCGGCAGATGTCTTTACCTTGTGAGGCTTCTGGCCAGCCCAGCCTGCTTCTCAGGAGCGGAAGCAGCGACTTTGCCAGGACGGGTGATAGGCTTGAGGGAAAGTTCCCCTAGCCTGTGAGGGGAGAGCAATGGTTCTTGCCTCAAAGCCAGCCACCCCTCCCATCCTCGAGCGGCACGACGCCACTTGGCAGGACTACCTGACCATTGGCAACCATCCCACCCTGGACTGGCAGAAGATTTCTTTTTACCAGGGCTGGTTGTGGGTCAACATGGGCAAGGAAGGGCCAGAGCACGCCTCCGTCAGCGATTTGATGACGGCCATTTTTTTCGCTTGGGCCTTTCTCCACCCGGATGTGCCCCTGCAGTCCTACGGTCGCTGTCTGATTGAGTACCCAGAAACCCATGCCTGCGCCCCTGACCTAGTGCTCTACAAAGGGGAGAACATCCCCAGGTACCAAGCTGGCGAGCCGCGGCGGATTGATTTGCGTTTCCAAAGACCCCCTGACCTGGTGGGCGAGATTGCCGACACTACCCTTGCTCTCGACCTGGACGAGCAGAAGCAGCTTTATGCCAGCCTGGGCATTCCTGAGTACTGGGTCATCGATGTCAAGGGGCGGCGCGTTTTTGCCTTTGCCCTGGCCGAGGATGGACGCTATCGGGCCATTGCCCAGTCGCAGGTGCTGGCGGGCCTGCCGATAGCCCTGCTTGAGCAAGCTCTGGAACGCCTGGCCAGCCAGACCAACACTGCTGCCGCCAACTGGCTCCTGCAACAGCTCCAACGCCAGGCTTAAAGCTATCAGGGCGTTTGGGCCCGCTTGATGATGAGATGGCGGTTTTTGTCCACCGCGATCCAGCCCTGCTGGCGGAAACGGTTCAAAAGACGGGTGATGGTGACGCGGGTAGTGCCGATGGCATTGGCCAAGTCTTGGTGGGTAAGGCGCACCTGCAGGCGCACCCCTGTCGCAATTGGGGATCCCAACTCCACCGCCAATAGGGAGAGCAACTGGCGCAGCCGATCCTCCACCCGCCGCCGCCCGGCTAGGGCCAGCAGCGCTTCGGTTTGGCGCAGCCGCCGCACCAACTGCTTGAGCAGCCCCTGGCTCAGGGTTTCTGAGGCTTCCACCTCGGCTGCCGACAGCCGCAGCACGTCAACCGCTGTCAATGCCTTAGCTTGGTAGGGATCCAACATCGTCAGCGGGGATCCCAGCGGCATGGAGGGGCCGGCAAATCCCAACAGCGCCTCGCCACCATTGGGATAAAGAGTAGTCAATTGCACCACACCTCGGCAGACAATCACCCACTCCTCGGGAAACAGGGGAATGACCTGTCCGGGAGCGTAGGGCGAGAGGCTGCGGCCTCGGTAGAGGTCTTCTAGCAATTGCCGCTCCCCTACAGGTAGACTGGCTGCAGAATAGCTGGACATGGCTTCAGGCATAGGCTGGCTCCGCTAGGGCAAACTGGGCACACTGGTCGTTGGGCTTCCCCCTGCCAATAACAGCATGGAGTTGGGGTCGAGGATAAGTGTTCCCGAAAACACCTTATCGCTTGCCTCTTCGACGGAAGTAAAGGAGAGGTTATGCTTGGGTTAAGTCTTGCCACACAGAGGGCAGAACTAGGAGCGACGGCGATCCGGTAGGATAGAAGTGCCAAGCTCAACCCTTCAGGAGACCTGCCGTGACGCTGATGGTTCGCGTGATCACCCCCGACCGCATCGTTTGGGATGCCCCTGCTGAGGAAGTGATCCTCCCTGCCACCTCAGGTCAGTTGGGCATCCTCACCAACCATGCCCCTCTCTTGACGGCCATCGGCAACGGTGTGATGCGGGTCAAAGCTGCCGGCAAGTGGTCGGCCATTGCCGTGATGGGTGGATTTGCGGAAGTGGAAAATAACGAGGTAACCGTTCTGGTTAACCGCGCCGAGCGGGGAGAAAAAGTGGACAAGGCCGCAGCTCAGGCCCTCTTGGACGAAGCGAGCAAAGTTTTGAATACCAGCAGCGACAAGCAGGAGCGTTTGCAGGCCAAGTTGGATCAACAGCGAGCCAGAGCTCTGCTGCAAGCGGCGGAGATGGGCAGCAAGAGCTAAGGGATCCCTGCTTCTCTGAGCAGGAGCCGACTCGGTCTCGGCAGGGGATCCTGATGGCGGCTTGGTTTACTCCGGTGGTGGTATGTTCAGTCCTACAGTTGCCGTTCGCGTCAGCGAGACGGAGTCCTTTAGCGCGTCGGCCAGCTTGAAGATTGGCCAGGTGGCAGCAGCGGCGGGCTTACCGGTGCGCACGGTGCGCTACTACGAGTCGCTGGGCCTGCTGAAGCCAACGGTGCAGCGGTCGGAGTCCAGCTATCGCCTCTTCCATCCGGCAGTGCTGGGACGGCTGGCTTTCATTCGCCGCTGCCAAAGCCTGGGGCTAAGCCTGGAAGAAATTGGCCAGATCCTGCAGGTGTACGACCAGGGGGAACAGCCCTGCCCGGAGATCCGCCAACACCTGCAGGAGAAGCTGCGTCAGATCGAAGAGCGGATGGCGGAGTTGCAAGCTCTAAAAGGCCAAATTGAAAGCCTCCTCTCCGATTGGCGGATCCCAGCGGGATCTCCAGCCGAGGATGACGTGATCTGCCCGATTTTACAAAAGCCAGAGGCCGGCCCTGACAAGGTCGGCAGCCGCTACTCCACAGTTACCGACTTGGCCAGGTTGCGGGGTTGATCCACATCGGCCCCCCGGCGCAGCGCCATGGCGTAGGCAAACAACTGCAGGGGGATGACATTTAAAACTGCCGACAACAGGGGTGTGGTGCTGGGCACCTCGATGACGTGGTCGGCCTTCTCCCGCACCTGGGTATCTTCTGGGTTGATCAGGGCAATCACCCGCCCTCCCCGCGCCTGTACCTGTTCGATGTTGGAGAGCATCTTCTCGTAGACGGGATCGCGGGTGGCAATACACACCACCGGCATGCGCTCGTCGATGAGGGCGATGGGGCCGTGCTTCATCTCCCCTGCCGGGTAGCCCTCCGCGTGGATGTAGCTGACCTCTTTCATTTTCAAGGCTCCCTCCAGGGCTATGGGGGCGTTGACCCAGCGGCCTAGGTAGAGCATGTCGGTGACGTGATGGTACTGTTCCGCCAGGTGGTCGTAGAGGGCAACGTCTTTCAGAAGCAGGCTGATCTTGCCCGGCAGCTCGATCAAAGCTTGCAGGTGGGATCGGATCTGGGTCGGGCTGAGGATCCCTTTGGCCTGGGCCAGTTGCAGGGCCAGCAGGTATCCTGCCACCAGCATGCCGGTAAATACCTTGGTGGAAGCGACGGCGATCTCCGGCCCGGCGTGAATGTAGAGAACTCCGGCATCCGCCAGGCGCGTGGCTTGGGATCCGATGGCGTTGACGATGGCCAGGGTGGGGATCCCTTGGGCGCGGGCCTCGCTCATGGCCGCCAGCGTATCGACGGTCTCGCCCGACTGGGTGAGAGCCACAAGCAGGCTGTGGGGGCGCAGCACCGGCTGGCGGTAGCGGAACTCGGAGGCATGATCCACCTGCACCGGGATGCGGGCCAGGCTTTCGATAAAGTACTTGAGCACCAGGCAGGCGTGCCAGGCGGTGCCGCAGGCCACGGCATGAATCTGCTCCGTCTGGGCCAGTTGCGCCTCTGTTAGCACCAGCTCCTCTAGAGTCACCCGCCCCCCTTCCAGATCCACCCGCCCCCGCAGCGTATCGGTGGTAGTGCGCGGCTGCTCATAGATCTCCTTTTGCATGAAGTGCTTGTAGCCCCCCTTGGCCGCCGAGACGGGATCCCAGGCCACCGTGAGAGGGGTTTTGCGCAGCTCCTCGCCGCTGATGCGCAGGTAGCGCACGCTGGAGTCGGTGAGGATGGCCATCTCCCCATCTTCCAGAAACACCACCCTGCGGGTGTGGCGGACAATGGCGGGCAGATCCGAGGCAACGAAGTTCTCCCCCTCTCCTTCGCCGACGACCACAGCGCCGGCGTTGCCCAGGCGGGCGGCAATCAACCGATCCGGCGCCTCCCGATCCAAAGCCACCACGGCATTTCCCCCCCGCAGTTGCCCCATGACTTTGCCAAAGGCCGTCTCGAAGCAGCCCAGCTCCTCGGTGTAGAGGCCCAGCAGTTGGGCGATGACTTCGGTATCGGTTTGGGAGCGAAAGCCAACCCCTCGCCGCAGCAGCTCTTCCTTCAGCTCCAGGTAGTTCTCCACAATGCCGTTTTGGATAACCACGATGCGCCCGCGCGCGTCGCAGTGGGGGTGAGCATTTTCTTCGCTAACACCGCCGTGGGTGGCCCAGCGGGTGTGGCCAATCCCCACCTTGGCCGTGGGCATGTTGGCGGTAAGCTTCACCAGCAGGTTGTGCAGCTTGCCGGTGGCCCGCACGATCCTCAAGCCCTCTTCTGGATCCACCGTGGCAATGCCGGCAGAATCATAGCCCCGATATTCCAAAGTGCGCAGGCCCTCCAAGAGGATGGGAGCCGCCCACTGAAAGCCCACATAGCCGACAATGCCACACATTCCTCACACCTCAACCTCAGCCACGCCAGCGGTGCAAAGCACCCTATCCGCAAAGCCTACCCCAGCTTCCGGATCCCTTCAATGGCTTTTGCCGCCGCTGCGGGAGCAGACCTTGGCAGGGATCCTGGCTTCCTCCTAGGGAACGGGCTGCTGCTCCTCAAGGGCCAGGGCAAAAGAAACGGGCGCAAAACGGAAGCGATACTCTTGGGCTGCAGCAGGCTGGATCCCGTCTTCTGTTCGCGTAAGCGGGCCGGAGGCCTTAGGGGCGCTGGAGACCAAGTTGCTCAGCCCCAACACCAGCTCTCGCAGGCCGCGGCGAAACTGGGGATCCCCCGTCAGCTCGTCGATATCGGCGGTGATCTTTTGCGCATTCTGGAAGGTGATGCGGGCCGAGTCCAGGGTTTGGCGCAAGGTCGCCAGGGTGCCCGGATCGTTAAGGTTGGCAGCAATCTGCTGCAGGTCTTCGGTAGCTTGGGACACGTTCTCCGCCGCCGCTCGCACCTCGGCCAGGATCTGGCGCACATCCGCCTGCAGCTGCGGATCCGTCAGCAGCGGGCGAACTGCGCTCGACATGGCCTGCAAATCATCACTCACCTGCTGGATGTTCTCCAGGGCGGCACGGAGAGAAGTGCGGTTCTGTTCCACCAGAAGGGTGAACTGATCGGCAGCCGCTTGAAAACTGCGGGCCATTCCTCTCACAGCCCCAGCCGCGTCTTGGATAGCCGTGGCAGCCGAGGGAAATTGCGACAAGTCCAGATCTTCCGTGCGCAGGGCTGCCACCTGCTTTTCCACGGTTTCTGAGAGATCGGCCACGCTGTTGGCGACGCGGGTGATCCCTTCTAGGGTGGCGTTGAGGGTAGCGAAGAACTCGTCGTTGTTGATGCGCGTCACCAGCCGATCCACCTGGATCAACAACTGGCCGAAATCTACCCCCGGTGTGCCCTCCACCACATCGCCAGCGCAGATGATTTGGCTGCGGTCGCAATCGGCTGCCAGCGGGGATCCCGCTGCCGGGGCATCGCGTCGGGGCAGGATATCCATCACCGTCTCCCCCACCAACCCCGTCTGGGTGGTAACAAACAGGGCGTCGCGGGGGATGGCCAAGGGCTGGTCGATGACCACCTGCACCTCCACTTGGGCCGCCTGGGGCAGGATGCGCTCCACCCGGCCCACGGCTACCCCCCGCAGCCGCACGCTGGAGCCTTCCGCCAGGCCGGATACGTTGGGATAGGTGACGGTAAACTGGAAGCCGCGGCTGCCGAAGCGCAAGTTGTAGATCCACAAAAACAGCCCGGCAAAGCCCAGCACCCCTGCCAGGATCAACAGGCCCACCGCCCCTTCTCGGATTGCTCGCGAACGCATTACACCTGCCCTGCCACTTGAATCGGCCCTTCTACGCTACCGCTGAAAAATTGCTGCACAAAGGGGTTGTCGCACGTTTCGATCTGCTGCACGGATCCCTCCCACTGCACCCGCCCCTGGGCCAAGAGCACGATGCGGTCGGTGGCGCGGTAGATGGTGCTGCGCTGGTGGGTCACCACAATGTAGCTCTCGCAAGCTTTTTTCACCTGCTGCAGATCCCGGATGAGGTCTTCGATTACTGTGGAAGCAATGGGATCCAGGCCCGCCGTGGGCTCGTCGTAGAGCAGCAGTTGCGGCTCGTCCTGGGGCAGAGAAGGATCCTCCATAATGGCGCGGGCGAAGCTGGCCCGTTTGCGCATCCCCCCCGAGAGCTCCTCCGGCAGGCTGTTCTCCTTACCCGCCAGCCCCACTGCTTCCAGCTTGGCTGCCACCAGCTCCCGAATGCGTGCCCGCGGCAGCCGCGAGTGCTCGTAGAGCAAAAACCCGACGTTTTCCTCCACCGTCAGGGAGTCGAAGAGGGCCGCCTGCTGGAATACCATGCCTACCCGCAAGGGGGGAGTGCAGTGGCCGGCCTGAATCTCCGGCAGGGGGATGCCGCACCAGAGCAC
>NZ_JANSIR010000048.1:17130-19330 GCF_047462155.1 Synechococcus sp. OH2 | reverse complement strand
TCGGGCTCTGTCAGGCCAGCGATGATGCGCAACAGAGTTGATTTGCCAGTGCCGGAAGGCCCCACTAGCCCCAGAGCGTCGCCCCGATGCACCTTTAGATCGACTTGGTCAAGCACCAGCGTGGTTCCAAAGCGCTTGGAGACCTGCCGTAGCTCCACCAAGGGCACGGGATCTCCCTTCCCCGCTCCAGACTGGGGTTGGGGACTCTCCGCCGGCGGCTGCTGTTGGCCGTTCATGCTGGTGCCAATGTCCTTTCTGAAGCACCTCGCCCAACACTTCCAGCAGAACTGCAAGGTCAGGGTGCCTCCCTCCCGTGGCTTGCGTTCCATTGCTAGTTTAAGAGCCGTCGCACTACGCGAACAACTTGCTGCTGTTGCCTCCAGCAGCCAAGGCTACGGAGCACCTGCCAGCCTTCGTCTCTTAGCCACCAGACCTCCCAGGTCCAGGGATCGGGAACAAGCTGTCCGTGAGGCTCCTTAGTCCGGCTGTAGCTCGGGAGCAGGCTCGGCCTCAGGCAGGGGGGCTAGGCTGGCAGGGATCCCTTCGGTCGGGTGGAACTCTCTGAGATCGGCCAGGGTCGGCTGCGGCTGTTCATCGGCTGCCGCGCAGGAGCTTGTACGCTGCGAAAAGCCCCAGACAAACAAAGGCAGCACAGCCACCACCATCCCCCATTCCGGGAGCTCAACTTGGGGGAAAAACACCTCCAGCAGCATGAGGCTTCCCACCAGGGCGATGATGGCAAAGGCAGCATCTTCTAGGCGGGAAAACTCATCCAGCCAGCGCAAAAACAAAGAGGCCATGTAGCGCATCAAGGTGATGCCGAGAATGCCGCCGAGGATGATCACCCAAGCCTTGCGGGAGACGCCCACCGAAGCGGCGATGCTGTCGAAAGAAAAGACTAGATCCGTTAGCTCTACCATCACCAGGGTTTGCCAAAAATTAGCCTGGCGGGTGATGTCTTGCTCGGATCCTTCTTCTTCCCCGCAAAAATGCTGCCAGGCCAGCCAGAGCAGGTAACAGGCCCCGAGAAACTGAGCGGGCGGATACTCCACCAGCCAAACCGCTGCAAACACAATGGCGATGCGAAAACTGTAGGCACCGATAATGCCCCAGCGCAAAGCGCGATTTTGTTGCTGAGGAGTGGGCAAATGCTTGACCAAAGCCGCCAGGGCAACGGCGTTATCGGCGGAGAGGGCCGCTTCCAAAAACACCAGAGCCACCACCAAAAAGAGATCTGTCCAAGTGAAGGACTGAATTATCCCTTGAACAAAAGCCACAGTGGTATCTATTGCCTCAATTGACATAGCAGCAAGCTTCACGTACGCCGGTCAAAAAAAATCGTTCGTTCGGTGCAGCCAACTCCAGACCGCTATCCCAGATCTATCGACAACCCCTTCCAGGAGATTTTTAGGGTCGTTGTCGTTGAGGAAGCGCCCCAAAGACACCTGACAAAAGATACCTGGAGAAGGGATCCATCCCTCAATTCTTGGCAACAGCCTCCCAGCGGAGAAATCCAAAACCCCAGCATGGCCCGAGTATAGCTTGTCCGGCTCAGGATCGTTTTACATTTCTTAACCTTCTCTCTCCTCAGGGGGGGCAGGCGAAGGCAATCGCGCCGCCAGCCGTTGTCCACAGCGTAGGATCTGGCCTGCCAAAATGGCCGCCCCAAAGCCGTTGTCGATGTTCACCACTCCCACCCCCGCCGCACAAGAGTTAAGCATGGTCAGCAGGGCAGCCAAACCTTGGAAGCTGGCCCCGTAGCCGATGCTGGTGGGCACAGCGATTACCGGACAGTCCGCCAGGCCGGCTACCACGCTGGCCAAGGCCCCTTCCATGCCCGCCACCACGATCAGCACATCGGCTTCCAGGGCGGCGCGGTGGTGCAACAGGCGATGGATCCCGGCTACCCCCACATCCCAAAGGCGCTTGACCGCAAACCCGCAAAGCTCGGCGGTGAGAGCGGCCTCTTCGGCTACCGGCACATCGGCGGTGCCAGCGGAGATCACGCTAATCTGACCGGGATGGCTGAGCGCCTTTTGGGGAGGGATCCAACACAGACGGGCCACCTCGGAATACTGTGCCTGGGGCAAGCGGCAGCGGATCTGGGCGTACACCTGGGCCTCAACGCGGGTGGCCAAAGCCAGGGATCCCTGCCGGTGCAGCCGTTCCAGGATCTGGGCAATTTGCTCAGGGGTTTTGC
>NZ_JANSIR010000048.1:12104-16985 GCF_047462155.1 Synechococcus sp. OH2 | reverse complement strand
CCTGTTGGCTAGCTTCGTCTCTATTTTTACCTTGGCTTTGGAGAGAGCCTCCCTTGAGCCACCGCCTGCAACAGTTCTCGCAAGCTTTGGGTTGGGTCGGCCATAGCTAGGGGATTGAGCAGCTCTACTGGGCCAAAGACCCGCGTGGGAAAAACAACACCGGATGCCAACTTTGCCGCAGGATCTCGCCGGTGAGGCTGCGAACCGACCACTCCCAAAAGCTGCCCACCCGCGGAGAGGCGGTGGCGATGGCAGTTACGTCCTCGGCTGCAGCGGTGGCCAGGATCTCCTGCAGCGGCGATCCCACCCGTACCAGGGCCCGCACCTGCAGCGGCTGCACCTGCTCGCTCAACGGCCCGACTACCTGAGCCAAATCGGCCTCAGCCTTGCGTTTGAGCACCTCCACCGGCGTTCCCTGGTTGCGGCGGGCGCTGGGATCCACTACATAGAGCAGGGTAACTGACTGGCACTGGGAAGTTCCCGGCAGCAGTTGGCCGAGACGGCTGAGCAGTTGCCGGCGCGGCTCCTCAAAGTCAAAAGGCACTAGGAGAGAGCGAAATAGGTGGCGGCTGCGCAGGCGCAGCTCCTCGAGGGTAAAGACGGCCAGCAGTTGCGGGCGCATCACCAGCAGGGGGATGTTCAACCTAGGCAGCAGCTCCACGGTGGTGCTGCCAAACAGTTTTTCGGTGAGCAGGTTGTGGATCCCCATGCCGGTGATCAGCAGGTCGGAGCTGTAAGTTTGGATCCCTTTTAAAATCAGATCCACCGGCTGGCCCACCTGCACCAAAACCTTAGCCTCCAGCCCCTCCGGAATGGTGCCCAAAAGCTGGCGAAACTGGGCCTTCTTGGTTTCTATTTTGGGGGTGGGGTCTTCGGGAAGGCCGATATCGTCATCTTTCCAAATCAGGCTGTGCAAGAAAACAAGGCGTTGAATGCCGTTGCTGTGTAGGGCATCTAAGCACTTGCCAAACCTTTGCAGGCCATCTTGGCAATCGGTTGCAATTAAAACGTTTTTAAACATGAGAGGATAAAGAGGGCAGTGGCCAAACTCGGCTGAAGCTGTCAGCTATCCTAAGCTAACACCCCCCTGCCTTGCTCTTGGAATTGCCGGGGGAACCAGGCACCAGCGGGTTTGCCTTTAGCGATAGGGATCCGCCAAGTTGCGAAACTGGGTGTACTGGCTTTCAAACAAAAGGCGCACGGTGCCGGTGGGGCCGTTGCGGTGCTTGGCGATGATCACCTCGGCAATGCCGCGATCGCTGGTGTTGGGATCGTAGTACTCCGGGCGGTAGATCATCATCACCACATCGGCGTCCTGCTCGATGCTGTTGTGCACCAGCAGGCCGTTGGCCACAAAGTTGTGGTGGCGGGGCATTTCGATGTCGTAGACCGGCTGGGGCTCCCCCGGCTCGCTAATCGACACCACCGGATCCCAGATCAACCCTTCCTGTACCACCACGGCTACTTCCTCTTCCAGTTGCAGCTCGTCGAGGGTTTTCCATCCCTCTGGCGTCAAAAAGGGATGGGTACCGGTGGCGCGAATGGAGAAATTGAGGCGGGTTTTCAGAAGGCAGGTGGGCTGTCGGCCACTGCAAAACACCTTCACCGGCTGTTGGGGCACCAGGCGCCCGCGCCCGTTGAGGCTGAGCAAGCGGGGCAGTTCTGCTGAGGCTGGCAGGGCCGCCAGTTGTTCCAGCCGCCAGAGCTTGCCCCGATCCACGTCCATCACCTGGGTATCCCCCGCCAGGCAGCCGGATTCCCGCAGATCTGCCAGTTGCGGACGCTTATCGGAGCGCGACTCCACTGCCCGGCTGAGCTGAGAGAGCACCAGCACCGGCACCATCAGCTCTTTGGCCAGTGCCTTGAGGCCGCGGGTGATGCGCGACAGCTCCTGTACTCGGTTGTCGGCGGCGGATGCCTGCATCAGTTGCAAGTAGTCGATCAACACCAGCCCCAACGTTCCTCCTTGCTCCGCCTGCAAGCGCCGCGCCTTAGAGCGAATCTCCGTAACGGTGCAATCGGGAGTGTCGTCGATAAACAGGGGCAGTTGCGACAAAAAGCCAATCGCCTGCCCCAGACGCTGCCACTCGTACTCGCTGATGCGCCCCGCGCGCAGGCGGCTGCTGTCGATGCGGGCCTCGCTGGCCAAAAGCCGCTGCACCAGTTGCTCCCGCGACATCTCTAGACTGAAAATGGCCACCGGCTGCCTGACGTAGGCGGCTACATTTTGGGCAATATTAAGGGCCAAGCTGGTTTTCCCCATCGAGGGGCGACCGGCCAAGATCACCAGATCCGAGCGTTGCAGGCCCTGGGTCAGGTTGTCCAGGTCGATGAATTTGGTCGGGATCCCAGGGATCTGAGCCCCGCTCTGGAACTTCTCCTCCAGATCCGAGAAGATGTTCACCAAAACCTCAGAAGCAGGGATGAGGCTGCGCTGCACTCGCTCTTGGGTGAGGGCAAACACCTGCTGCTCCGCCTGATCCATCACCTGAGACAGGGGCTGGCTGGTGTCGTAGGCCAGACGAGCCAGGGTGTTGCTCACCTGGATCAACTGGCGGCGCATGTATTTGTCCACCACCAGGCGGGCGTACTGGTCAATGTTGACGCTGCTAACCGTTTGCTCCAGCAGACGACGAATTGCCCCTGTCCCCCCTACCCGCTCCAGAAGGTGGTGATCCGCCAGCCAGGCAGAAACCGTCATCAGATCGGTGGGTTGGCCTTGGCTGTGCAGATGCAGGGCAGCCCGGTAGATTTCCTGGTGGGCCGAGAGGTAAAACATCTCGGGACGCAGGAACTCCACCACCCGGGCCAATGCCTCGGGATCGAGAAGAATAGCCCCCAGGATCTCCTCCTCAGCCTCTATGTTTTGAGGCGGAAGCCGATCCCCACCTGTCAAGTCGTAATCGCTGATCACCACCAGCCAGGATAGAAAAACCAACCCAGCTCCACACTAGCCAGCTGCTTGGCCGAGCACCTTAAGCAGCCAGGCCCAGCTTTACTTGCTATCTCCCATTGCTTCCTAGGATTTCTCTCTCACTCAGGCGTGACCTGAATGCGCAGCGTGGCTGTTACTTCTGGGTGCAGCTTCACTTGCACCAGGTAAACCCCAGTTTTCTTGATCTCCTCGTTGAGCAGGATGTTACGGCGATCGATATCCAGGCCGCTGGTGGCCAGCACCACCTCGGCAATGTCGGTGGTGGTCACTTGCCCGAAGAGCAAATCCTTTTCGCCCACTTTCTTGCGGATGACAAAGCGACCGATGGTCTCCAAAGCCTTCTTGTAGTTTTCCGCCTGCTGCTTCTCCGCCAATTTGCGGGCAGCTTCCTGCTCCCGACGCATCTGCTGCTCCTTGAGAAGCCCAGGCGTAAGCCGCACCGCCATCTGCCGCGGGAAAAGGTAGTTGCGGGCGTAGCCAGGCTTGACACTCACCACCTCTCCGGGGCTGCCCAAGCCCGGGATCGCCTGGCGCAGCATAACCTGCACGTTACGTTTAGACATGGAGGAAAGCACTGATTTTCTCGACAGCCTTTCATTCTAAGCATTTGCCAAGCTGATGTCAGCCCAAAGAGCTCGGAAAACTCAGCTGGCCCCAGAGCCCAGCCGTAGGCCCTTGAATCCGGGGGTCTTCACGCCGCGTTTCCTCGATCGAGGGTATTCTCCCCTGCAAGGGATCCCTGGAAAGAGCGACAAGGGAGACTAGCTACAGACAGAAATAACCTGATTTTAACCTCACGTTAACCAAAAAGGATGAACGTTATATTACATTAACGACAAGAACCAGAGTGGCAAGGGTCTTTAACGGGATCCCTTGTTTTTTTGAGATCAGCCCGGCTTGAGCAGGTTCTGAGGTTAGAGCACTCAGAGTTGGATCGAGACACCATCTTCATCTGGGAGATTTCTGTATGTTGATGCTGCGCTCCTTGGGACGTCGTTCTTTCCTGAAGTCCGTCTCTGCCACGGTTGCTGGGTTTGTGGCCAGCCAGGCAAATTGGCAGCGGGTATTTGCTCAGCAGACCGTAACCATCAACGGCGCTGGAGCTACTTTCCCGGCTCCCATCTACCAAACTTGGGCTCAAGAATTTGGCAAGAAAAACCCCAACATCCAAGTCAACTATCAGTCGGTGGGGAGCGGTGCCGGGCGGCGGCAATTTGTGGCTCGCACTGTCGATTTCGGCGCCAGCGACAGTGTGCCGCGTCCCGAAGAGATCAGCCAGATCGAGAGTGAAGCCAACCCTCCCAAGGGCATGGTGGCCGTGCCGATGGTGGGGGGGGCAGTGGTGGCAGCCTACAACATCCCCGGCGTGGGCCCCGAAATTCGCCTCTCTCGCCTAGCGCTGGTAAATATCTTCTTGGGCAAAATTAAGAACTGGAACGATCCGCTGCTGGCTGGCCTTAATCCAGGGGTGACTTTCCCGGATTTGCCGATTACCGTTGTGCACCGCTCCGACGGCAGCGGCACCACCGACATCTTTACCACCCACCTCAACGCCATTAGCCCGGAATGGCGGCAAAAAGTGGGTCGTGGCTCTTCCGTGAACTGGCCAACCGGGGTGGGAGCTCGCGGTAACGAAGGCGTTTCCGAGCAGATTAAGCAGATCCCTGGCGCGATTGGCTATGTAGAGTTCGGCTTCGCCAAGCTCAACAACCTGAACATCGCTCGCCTGGAAAACCGGTCGGGCAAGTTCGTCACCCCCAAAGTTGAGACGGAGCAGGCGGCACTGGCCAGAATCAAGCTTGACGAGCGGCTGTTGGGGGTTGACCCGGATCCCGCCGGGGAAGACTCCTACCCCATTGTGGGCTACACGTGGATCTTGGCCTACAAAGTCTACCCCAAAGCTGAAACCTCCAAAGCTGTCAAGGAGTTTCTCCGCTACGGCCTCA
>NZ_JANSIR010000048.1:3896-11984 GCF_047462155.1 Synechococcus sp. OH2 | reverse complement strand
GGCAATCCTTCGCGGAGCCGCTGGGCTATGTGCCCTTGCCGGAAGAAACGCGGCAGAAAGCTCTGGCTGCTCTGGAAAACATCACGCCGTAAAAGTTGGTACCTCCTACTCGGCAGATGACCACTACTTTTTCTTCAGAGAGCAGTTCTCTATTTCGGCCCCGGCCCGTCTTCCAGCGCCGGCGCGACTGGTTGTTCATCTGGGCAACGCGGATTGCCGTCTTTTTCTCGGCTTTGCTGCTGTTGTGGATTGCCCTGGAGATTGGGATCCAGTCGCTACCTGCCATTCAGAAGTTCGGGCTGGGCTTTTTCTGGGGCACCACCTGGGATCCTGTTGAGAACAACTACGGCGCTTGGCCCCAGATCTACGGCACCCTGGTGACTTCTCTGATTGCCCTGATCGTGGGCGTTCCTTTTAGCTTCGGCATCTCCATCTTTTTGAGTGAGGACTTTCTGCCCAAGTCTTTGCGCACAGTCTTGATCATCGTGGTGGAGCTGCTGGCAGCCATTCCCAGCGTGGTCTACGGCATTTGGGGGTTGTTTATCTTCATTCCCTTCTTTCGCCCGATTCAGATGTTCCTGTTCCAGAACTTCAGGTGGTTGCCCATTTTCAGTACGCCACCGGTGGGGCCGGGGATGCTGACGGCAGGGGTTGTCTTGGGGATCATGATCATCCCCATCATCACTGCCATTGCCAGGGAAGTGCTGGTGGCCGTTCCGCCGGAGTTGCGGGCGGCTGCCTATGCGATGGGGGCCACTCGCTGGGAAGCCATCTTTGGGGTTGTGCTGCCGGCGGCCATTGGCGGCATGCTAGGGGCGGTGGTTTTGGGTTTGGGACGTGCCTTGGGGGAGACGATGGCAGTGGCGATGCTAATTGGTAATGCCCGCGGTATTAGCGTCTCGCTCCTGGCTCCTGCCAGCAACATCCCGGCCCTGTTGGCCAACGAGTTCGCAGAAGCAGGCCCTGAGCAGGTGGCAGCGCTCATGTATGTGGCCTTGATTTTGTTGGCCATCACTCTGGTAGTTAACATTGCGGCGGAGCTGATGATACGCCGTGTCAAGTTCGCGTTGACAGCTTCGCGGGAGTAGAGGAACATGACGACGCAAGTTCAGGCGGTAGAGCAAGGCAATTTGTTCAAGCGCAGAGCAAAGTCCTGGCGGCGCGTCTTCCTGGATGTAGGAATGACAGCGCTGACAGTTTTCTCCAGCCTCTTTGCCATTTTCGTGCTGGTTCTCATCCTCTACTACGTTTTCACCAGAGGCATCGAGCGCTTGAACTGGCAAGCGCTGACCCAACTTCCCCCTCCTCCCGGCGATCAGGTGGGCGGATTTGGCAATGCGGTGCTGGGGACGGTTATTGTGGTGTCGATTGCTATCGCCATCACCTTCCCCATCGGACTGTTTGCTGCCATCTATCTCTCGGAGTTTGGCCAAAACAGACCTATAGCTTCCTTTCTGCGCTTCATCATCAAGGTGTTGACAGGGGTTCCCTCTATCATTGCCGGGGTGTTTGCCTACGGGGTGCTGGTGCTCTCCACCAAGACCTTCTCGGCCCTCGCCGGCGGGATGGCTCTATCGGTGTTGACCCTGCCCATCATTATTTTGTCTTGTGAAGAGGCGCTTCGCCTGGTGCCGGCAGATACGCGGGCTGCTGCCTATGCGCTGGGGGCTTCGCGGGTGCAGACGGTGTTTCGCGTGGTGTTGCCGGCAGCTCTGCCGGTGATCCTGACGGGGGTGACGTTGGCTATTGCCCGCGCTGCGGGTGAGACAGCGCCCCTGATCTTCACTGCTTTGTTTAGCTTCCTCTGGCCCAGCGGTCTGTTGAAACCGGTAGCTTCACTGGCTGTGTTGATCTACAACTTTGCCCTCGTTCCTTTTGAAAACCAGCAGAAGATTGCCTGGGGAGGGGCTTTGGCTCTGGTGATTTTGGTGTTGATCACCACGGTCAGTTTCCGGCTCATCGTCAGTCGTCGGCAGGAAACCATCACCATCTAATCCCTCTCACCTGTTTCTTTCTCAATCTAGGCTTTGCAGTGACGTTATCTCCTTCGGTACTCCTATGCGCTCTCCACTCTCTGACAAGTCCGGCTCTCCTGAGAAATCCACCCGTTTGGAGGTTGAACTAGAGACGCGGGATTTGAGCGTCTACTACGGCTCCCACCTAGCGGTTAAGCAGGTTTCCCTGAAGATCCCGAAAAATCACATCACAGCCTTCATTGGCCCCTCAGGCTGCGGCAAGAGCACCATCTTGCGCTGCTTCAACCGCATGAACGATCTCATCCCGGGAGCAAGGGTAGAAGGCTCGGTCATTTTTCACGGGAAAAATATCTATGACCCTGATGTGGATCCCTCCGAGGTGCGCCGGCGGGTTGGCCTGGTGTTTCAGAAGCCCAACCCCTTCCCCAAATCCATCTACGACAACATTGCCTTTGGGCCACGGATCAACGGCTATCAGGGGGATCTGGACGAGCTGGTGGAGCGCACGCTGCGCCAGGCCGTTCTCTGGGATGAGGTAAAAGACAAGTTGAAGATGAGCGGCCTTTCCCTCTCCGGCGGACAACAGCAGCGCCTCTGCATTGCCCGCACCTTGGCCATTCAGCCGGAAGTGATCCTGATGGACGAGCCCTGTGCCTCGCTAGATCCCATTTCGACGCTGCGCATTGAGGAGCTGATGAAGGAATTGGGGCGTCGCTACACGATCATCATCGTCACCCACAACATGCAGCAGGCGGCGCGTGTGTCCGACTTCACGGCTTTCTTTAACACCGAGGTGGACGACGAAGGGGTTCGCTACGGACGCATGGTGGAGTTTGACCGCACCGAGAAGATCTTCAACTCTCCCGCCAATCGCGAGACGGAAGAATACGTGAGTGGACGCTTTGGCTAATCCCCCGCCCATTTCTGCTGGCGCCAAGCCAGATCTGGTCGAGAGGGATCCCGCTCTCCTATCCTGAGAAATTGAAAATCGGGTAGGAGCTGTTAACAGCAGTAGTGAGATGGCCGAGCGGGTGCGCCTGGATAGCTGGTTGGTGGAGCGGGGATATTTCTCTTCCCGCCAGCAGGCCCAGCGCGCCATCCTCGCAGGGGAAGTTTTCCTCAATGGGGTGCGGGCGGAGAAGGCTGGAGCCTGGGTGAGCGGGGATCCCGTAATCCACATCCAGTGTAAGCCTGCTTTTGTCTCGCGAGGGGGAGAAAAGCTGCAGGGGGCGCTGCAGACCTTCTCTGTTCAGGTGCAGGGCCGTATTTGTTTGGATGCGGGCATCTCCACGGGGGGCTTTACCGATTGCCTACTCAAACAGGGGGCCCAGCGGGTCTATGGGGTGGATGTGGGCTATGGGCAGTTGGCCTGGTCTTTGCGAACCGACCCGCGGGTGATCCTCAAAGAACGAACCAACTTGCGCCACCTGCAGCCGGCCGATCTCTACGGAACCGAGGTGCCCACCCCAAGCTGGGCGGATCTGGCGGTGGTGGATCTCTCTTTTATTTCCCTAACCAAGGTGTTAGATCCTTTGTGGAAGCTGTTGCGGTCGCCGCGGGAGGCTCTGCTGCTGGTCAAGCCCCAGTTTGAGGCGGGCCGAGGCCAGGTGGGCAAAAAGGGAGTCGTGCGGGATCCGGCCATCCATGCCCGCGTGCTGCAGACGGTAATGCAGGCGGCAGTGGCCCGCGGCTGGCAGGTGCAGGGCTATACCTGGTCGCCCATCACCGGCCCTGCCGGCAACATCGAGTACTGGCTCTGGCTGGCGGAAGGAGAAGGGATCCCTCTCCCCGACACCGGTGCGCTACAACAGATGGGCGAACAGGCAAGAATAGCCTTGCACCCATAAAGCAGCACATTTGTCAATACGTCATTATGCTCAATTGAGAACGATGAGCGCAGCCATTGAAGAATTGTTTCAGGAAGGGATCCGGCGCTACGAGGCGGGGGAAGCAGCCAAGACGCTGATCCCTTCCTTTGAGGCTATCTGTAAGGGATCCCCGAAGGCGGCAGCAGCCTGGACTTGCCTGTCTTGGCTCTATCTTTTGGAGGGGCAAGCGGAAAAAGCCCTGAAAGCCGCCCAAACTGCCGTGAAGCTGGATCCGGTGGACGCCCAGCCGCGGGTGAACTTGACTTTGGCGATGCTGGAGCTGAAAAAAACGGGGGTACGCCAGCAGGTGGAGACCATCAAGCAAATCTTGGCGCGGGATCCCGAGCAGATCGAGGGGGTCAAATCCAACTTGGCAGAGGGAGGGAAGCGCCGTCCCGCTTGGCCTCACCTGAGCAAGATGCACCAGTGGCTATTTGAAGAAAATTAGGCAGGCTTGACCCAATTTTGCAACAAGAATTTAGAAAAATCTAGAGCTTGTCAATTTAATCTGCAACTTTTAACAATATTCTCATAGAGTTGGTGCTAGACTTCTCTTACCAAATCGCAAGACGGTATTTATTCACCGCTGTGAGCTAGCTTGCATCACACCCAAGCCTATGGATTGGTTGGGCTTTGAGGAGATGCGAGGGGTTTGGTGCATCCTAGTTCTGTTTGATGTGACACTCCTTGCACTGACTTGCATTGAAATTGAGTCCTGCTTTTGATTTTTTGGCTGTAAATTGGAGGAACTTTAAGATGAACCGTCAGACTGTTTGGGTTAAAGGCGAGACCCGCAACCACCAGGGCCACTTCATCCCTCAATCCGAATATACGTTGGTCGATGTTGACCAAAATGGCTGGGCGCTGATCTGTGTTGACAATGCCCGCTGCTATTATGTGGATCCCGAGCAACTCCGCTTTGAGGCAGGATGAGGTCTGCTGCTGCCCATTGAGAGCTTGCTGACGAGGGTTTCCTAGGAGAGCAGCATCCTCCCCATGCCTTTGGGCGTGGGGTTTTTGTCTCTTTATCAATTTATCAATACATAGGGTCTGGTTGGTCGCAGACCCTTTTGCCTCCACTCAGAGAAATCACAAAAGCTACGACGAACTGCGCTCACGCATGGCTTCGGCCAGCAATTGGGCCACCTCGGGGCGGGAGAACTCGGGCGGGGGGATCTCGCCGCGGCGCAGCATTTCCCGCACCTTGGTGCCCGACAGGTGGATGCGCTGGTGGGGTTGGCTAGGGCTGGTCTTGGCCGTGGCCATGGTGCCGGTGACGGTGCAATAGAAGGCGTGTTCAAACTTGAGGGGGATGATGCCCAGTTCCTCAGGACGAAACTCATCGAAAATGTGCTGGGCATCGTAGGGGCCGTAGTAATTCCCCACCCCGGCATGATCCCGGCCCACAATGAAATGGGTGCAGCCGTAGTTTTTGCGAATGAGAGCGTGGAAGATGGCTTCCCGCGGGCCGGCATAGCGCATGGCCGCAGGGTTGATGGCCAAAATGACCCGCTCCTTGGGGTAGTACTTTTCAATCAGCACCTCATAGCAGCGCATGCGCACCTCGGCGGGAATGTCGTCGCTTTTGGTGGCCCCCACCAGCGGGTGGAGAAACAGCCCGTCCACGATTTCCAGCGCGCACTTCTGGATGTACTCGTGGGCGCGGTGGATGGGGTTGCGGGTTTGAAAGCCGACAATCGTTTTCCAGCCTCTTTCCCGAAACAGTTGCCGCGACTGAGCCGGGTCGATCTGGTAGGCCGGGAAAAGGGGATGGGGATCCCGCTGGAAGAGAGTTACAGGGCCAGCCAAATAGACGGATCCCTGTTCGTAGAGCACCTTCACCCCCGGATGCTGCTCATCGGTGGTGCGGTAGACCTGCTGCGCTTCGCGGGTTTTGTCGTAGGTGAACTTCTCGGTCAATTCCAGCAGGCCCAAGAGCCTGCCCTCGCCGTTGGCCAGGGCAATGGTCTGCCCTTCCTTGAGATCGGCGGCTATCTCGGCAGCAACCGGCAGCGTCACCGGCAGCGACCAAGCCAGGCCATTGGCCAGATGCATCGTCTCCAGAACCGACTGGTAATCTGCCCACCCCATGAAGCCGGTGAGCGGGCTAAAGCCCCCAATGGCGATCATCTCCAGATCCGACTGAGCCCGCTCGTCGAGGTAGAGGATGGGGCAGTGTTCAGCTTTGGAGCGCAGCTCTTGTGCCTGCTCGGGCGGGGCAATGCGGTTAACCAAAGTGCCCCCATGGGGCGGAATGGCATCGCAAGAAACAGTCATCTTCGCCTGGGATGAAGTCATAGCGTGAAGACCAGAACGGCAACCGAGCAGACAGGGATCCCTAACCCTACACCCTTCTTTCCTCGGGTGCAATCCAGGATAGTACCCACTGCCTAGTCCAGCATGTAGGGCGGCATATCTTCGTCGGTGGGCGACACATTGTCGAAGATGGGCCGATTCATGATCTTCTTCTGCGCCTGCAGCGGGGAAGCGGAGGGTTGGGGCCTAGCCGGGAGTGGAGCTTGTCCTCGGCGGCTTTGCAGTTCCTGAATGGTCTTGGCCCGCTCGTCTGCCACCGCCTGCAACTGGGCCAGCGCCTTCTGCAATTCGTCCCGATGGGCAGTGACTTGCTCAAGCTGAGCTTGCAAGGCAGAGACTTTGTTTTGGTAGTCCTGCAAGCGTTGTTGAGCTTCAGCCAGTTGGCTTTTGAGAGTTGCAATTTCTGGCGATTCTGGGGCTGGTTCTGTAGGAGACTGAGAAGACATCGTTGTCGGCTCCTCGCCCGTGGGAGTAGATTCTGCAGAGGTGGGCTCTGAACTGGTTTTAGCACTGGCCTTGCGCCGAGTGCGGGAAGTTTCTCCTGAAGAAGGAAAGAGGCTACGGTTCGATCCAGTCACAAGAGCACCTCATGTTCGACAAACTGCACCAATCGCTGACACACCCCCGAGCCAGGCCGATAGTCCATGACCGTCAAGCCGTAGTCAAAAGCGGTGCGCAAATCGCTGCTATCTGGAATGGTAACGGGTGAAAGCACATCCGCAAAAATCTGTTGCGCTTGCACATACAATTGCCCGGTATGGGATCCCGACCAGATGCCCCCCGGCAAGTAGCGGTCGTCCAGCATGGTCAAGACAGCACGGGCCTGGCTCAACTGACCTTTCAGGGTCTCAATGTAGCGTAGGGTCACCTCTGTACAGGAGAAATCGGCGCGGTTGAGCCGGGTCGGGATCAACACCCGCTGGGCTGCCCGCAGGGCGTTGGCCGTGAGGGCATTCAGTTCCCCCGGCGTATCGAGAAAGATAAGATCGTAATCCGGCAGCAAGGGATCCAACTGGTGCTGCAACAGGTGTTGCCCTGCATCGCCGGCAGCCGCCAATTGGGCCGCCACTTCCGCCATGGTGCTGTGGGAGGGCGCCACATCCACCCCCTTGTCGGTGCAATAGATCACCTCTTCCAAAGAGCATCGATGCTGCGGGTGCAAGCTGGCCCAGACTGTTTCCTCGGGGGGCAGGGATCCCACCTCTTCCAGGTAAAAGCTGCTGGCGGTGGCCTGGGAGGTGAGATCGATGAGCAGAACTCGGTAGCCCCGTTGAGCCGTTAACTGGGCCGCGTGGACGCAGAGGGTGGACTTGCCGGTGCCCCCTTTATTGTTGGTAAAAGCCAGGACGCGTGCCATCCGCTTCCCCAGAATTTGTTTCAGCTGCTTCCGGTTTCCCGATTCCCCTCAGCCAGATCGGGTCAGGTGCCCCCGCGGCAGTCTATGCTATTGGGTGTAGCCTGGTGGAGGACAACCATGCGCGATGTACTGGCGATTATCCTGGGCGGTGGGCGTGGCACCCGACTTTATCCCCTGACCAAGCGCCGTGCTAAACCTGCTGTGCCTCTGGCAGGCAAGTATCGCCTCATCGACATCCCGGTTAGCAACTGCATCAATTCCGATATCGACAAAATCTACGTCCTCACCCAGTTCAACTCCGCCTCTCTCAACCGCCACATCGTCAACACCTACCGCATGTCTCCCTTCACAGGCGGCTTTGTGGATATTTTAGCGGCCCAACAAACGCCCGATAACCCCGATTGGTTTCAGGGCACCGCCGATGCTGTGCGCCAATATCTCTGGCTGATGGACTCTTGGAAGCCGCGGGACTTCCTCATCCTATCTGGGGATCACCTCTACCGCATGGACTACCGCCCCTTCATCCACCATCACCGGCAGACCGGAGCCGATGTGACGCTGGCGGTGCTCC
>NZ_JANSIR010000048.1:0-3780 GCF_047462155.1 Synechococcus sp. OH2 | reverse complement strand
TGCGAAGAAAAAGTGGCCTCAGGTTTTGGCCTGCTCAAGATCGGCGAGAACGGTCGCATTGTCGATTTCAAGGAAAAGCCGCAAGGGGAGCTGCTGCAAGCCTGCCGGGTCGATACCCAAGCCCTCGGCCTTAGCCCGGAAGAGGCCAAGGCCAAGCCCTACATTGCCTCGATGGGAATCTACGTATTCCGGCGGGAAGCCCTCATCGAGATGCTGCAGGTGAAGGAACATACTGACTTCGGTAAAGAGGTGCTGCCGGCAGCCGTTGGCAAGTACCACCTGCAGGCCTACCTCTTCAAGGGGTATTGGGAAGACATCGGTACCATCGAGGCCTTCTACCGCGCCAACCTGGCGCTGGTGCAGCAGCCCAACCCACCTTTTAGCTTCTTTGACAGCGAAATGCCCATCTACACCCGTCCGCGCTTTTTGCCCCCCAACAAGATCCTCGATTCCCACATTGTCAACTCCATGATTGCCGACGGCTGTATCATCAAAAATGCCCAAATTCGCAATTCCATCATCGGCATTCGCAGCCGCCTGGAAGCCAACACCATCATAGAAAACACCCTCGTCATGGGGGCCGATTACTACGAGTCGGCAGAAGAGCGGCAGGCCAAGCTGGAGGCCGGGATCCCACCGGTGGGCATCGGCGCCAACTCCCACATTGTCAACGCCATCGTAGACAAGAACGCCCGCATCGGGCGCAACGTCCGCATCCTCAACAAGGATCACGTCAGCGAAGCGCAGCGGGAAGAGGAAGGGATCTGGATCAGCAATGGCATCGTCACCATCATCAAGGACTCGGTGATCCCGGACAACACCGTCATTTGATCGGGGGAGGTCGGCTCTGGCCAAGAACCTGGCCGGCGAGCGCTGAGGAGGCGCTGTTAGGCAAGATGAAGAGGAATCAAGAGGCTTTTGCCATTACGATAGATTACGATAACTATTGAGAGCTTTAAAAACAGATTGTGAGATCCCTTGAGCGTGCTGAACAGGATTTCCTCGGTTGCCGACCTAGAAGTTTACGATCCGCAATTTATTGCTCGTTACTACCGCTGGCGCCTGCCGCAAGTGATCGGTCGGGCGCTGGCCATTCTCTGGCCCTTTCTCTGGTTCGTCCTCTGTCTGCGCTGGGATCAGCTTTGGGGGCAGGGCGATCGCAAGGTGCCCCAGCGGGCAGAGCAGTTGCGCAAGCTGCTCACCGACCTAGGGCCCACCTTCATCAAGGTGGGGCAGGCCCTCTCGACGCGACCGGACTTGGTGCGCAAAGACTACTTGGAAGAGCTGACCAAGCTGCAGGATCAACTGCCCAGCTTTCCTTCCCAGGAGGCGTTTGCCCGCATTGAGTCAGAGTTGGGCCGTCCGATTAGCGAAATTTACGCCCAGATCTCTTCCGAGCCGGTGGCCGCCGCCAGCTTGGGCCAAGTTTACAAAGCGCAACTGCACAGCGGCGAATGGGTGGCGGTCAAGGTGCAGCGGCCCCACCTGCGGGAGCGGCTGAGCCTAGATCTGTACCTCATCCGCTGGGCCTCCACCTGGCTGGGTCCTTGGCTGCCCCTGAACCTGGGCAACACCTTGACGGCGGTGGTGGATGAGTTTGGTTACAAGCTTTTTGAGGAGATCGACTACCTAAACGAAGGGCGAAACTGCGAGCGCTTTGCCGAATACTTTCGCGGCGATCCCGATGTGTATGTGCCGCGCATCTTTTGGGCCTACAGCACCCGCCGGGTGTTGACCCTGGAGTGGATCGACGGCATCAAGCTCACCGATGTGGAGCGGATTCGAGCCGCCAACTTGGAGGTCAGACAACTGGTGCGCATTGGCGTGGTGGCTGGCCTGAAGCAGTTGCTGGAATACGGCTTTTTCCACGCCGACCCCCATCCGGGCAACCTGTTTGCCCTCCCCGATGGCCGCCTGGCCTATATCGACTTCGGCATGATGGACCAGCTCACCGAAGAAATGAAGGAGTACCTGGTGGACGCGCTGGTTCACCTGGTGGATCGCGACTACAACGCCTTGATCGACGATTTTATTCATCTGGGCTTTTTACAGCCGGATGTCAACCGCCAAGAGCTGATCCCTGCCTTGGAGACGGTGCTGGCGGATGTGTTGAACCAGGAGGTGGGCAACTTCAACTTCAAAACCGCCACCGACCAGTTTTCCGATTTGATGTACCGCTACCCCTTTCAGGTGCCCTCCCACTTTGCGTTGGTAATCCGCTCTTTGGTTACTCAAGAAGGGGTGGCTCTTAGCCTCTATCCCCAGTTTCGCATTGTTGGTGTGGCCTATCCCTACGTGGCCAAGCGCCTGCTGACGGACGAGTCACCCCGCATTCGCCAGCGGCTGCTGCAAGTGCTGATTAAGGAGGGCAAGTTCCGCTGGAACCGCCTGGAGAATTTGATCCAAATTGCCCGCAGCGATGGGGGGCTGGATTGGATCCCCACCGCCCGCATGGGTTTGCGCTACTTGATGTCGGAAGAGGCCCGCGAGCTGCGCCGCCAGTTGGTGCTTTCGCTCACGGAAGATGACCGCCTTCACTTTGAGGAGCTACAGCGGCTGTGGCATGTGGTCAGCCCCGACTTGTCTCCAACTCACCTCTGGCAGGCGGCACTGGGATCCCTGCCCGGCGATCTGCAACACGCTTTGGGCGAGTTGAGGGAACAGATGCAAGCCCACCTGGAGCGGCTCAGCCACTGGCGACTTCCCCAGCCCTGGCCGAATTTGCTGGCGGGAGTAGGACAGGAAAGGTAGAACAGAAGAAGATAGCTTAAGTTTGGCGAGCTGGACAAAAGCGTGGCAGATCAGAAAGGTGACTTCATTGCCGGTGTGGTAGCCGGCGCTGTGTTGGGCGGGATCATCGGCGGGGTGATCGCCTTTGTGCTGGCCCCCCGACTGAGCAAGGGATCCGCCGAAGGCCAGCGCCGCGATCCCGACCGTCTCAACGGCACCTCTGTCCCTCCTGAGCGGCCGCGCCTCCGAGTTTCGGGTGAGCCGGCTGTGCCCAGCTCCAGCGACTGGAGGGAGTGGGAACAGGAAACAGAGCGGATTCCCCAGGCCCGCCGCACCCTCGAAGCCAAGATTGCCGAGTTGAACGAGGCGATCCAGGCCACCCGCGCACAACTGCTTGTCAAGGAAATATCTTCTAGCGCTGTCGAGGAAAAGCCTTAAGCAGGGGATCCCTGTCCATGCCAAACTAGAGGCGGCACTGGCTTTCTCCCCTGAGGGGTGCCAGTGTTCTCGTCTCTCGGCTGAGTTGCCCTCCTGGATCAGGTCTGCCTCTGCTGACAGCGCTTAAGTTGAGATGAGTTGAAGAGTCGTTCCCTCGCTGTTTCTAACCATGATGCTCAGCCCTTTGTTGCTCCCTTGGACAGACGGCCTCTCTCTGGGGCTGGTCTACGGCAGTGCCGCGTCTTTGCTGTTTCGCTCCCTTTACCAGTTCATCGTCATTTACAATGCCCTGCTGATTGTGCGGATTTTGCTGAGCTGGTTCCCGCAACTGAACTGGTCGAACCCCATCCTGTCGGTGCTCAGCCAGCTCACGGATCCCTATCTCAACCTCTTCCGCGGCATCATTCCCCCCATCGGTGGCTTGGACTTTTCCCCCTGGTTGGCCTTTATTGTGCTGAGTTTTGCCATGCAGGTGGTGGGTCAGTTTGCCTAGTTGCGGGATCACCCTGCAGATCCCCGGCGCTGCCCACTACTGGCTGCTCAATGCCCAAGTTCCCGTCTCAGTGCTCAACGTAAGGCGCGGGATTCCCCACCCGGGTGGGGAGGGATAGC
>NZ_JANSIR010000047.1:0-6145 GCF_047462155.1 Synechococcus sp. OH2 | reverse complement strand
CCCCACCCGCCTACGCGGTGGGGTAGTTCATTCCATTCTCTCTGTTGCCGCCGAGGACGTTTTAGGGCTGATGCTGGGTAGGGGTTCACCAGACGAGGGATCCGAGTTCAGCCGCCCGCCTCGGCGGGTTTTGATCTGCCCGGATAGCTTCAAAGGATCCCTGACGGCCAAGGAGGCGGCAGAGAGCATCGCCCGCGGGATCCAACAAGTGTTGCCCCAGGCCGCGGTGGAGCTGCTCCCTCTGGCCGATGGGGGCGAGGGCACCCTAGAGATGCTGCTGCCGGCGCTGGGGGGAGAAAAACGAGGGCTGTGGGTCAGCGGCCCGCTGGGGGATCCCGTCTGGGCCGAGTATGGCGTGGTAGGCGAGCGGGCGCTGCTGGAAGTAGCCCAGGTGGCCGGCCTAACCTTGGTGCCTCCCCAGCGGCGGGATCCCACCCGCACCACCACCTATGGCCTGGGGGAGCTGTTGCGGGCCGTCTGCCGGGATCCCATTGCTGAGATTTGGATAGGGCTGGGCGGATCCGCCACCGTGGATGCCGGAGCAGGCATGGCCCAAGCCTTAGGCTATCGCCTCCTGGATGGGGCTGGGGATCCCATTGGCTGGGGGGGAGGGGAGCTGGCCCGGCTGGCGCGCATCGAGCCGCCCAAGCAGCCTGTTTGGCTGGGCAAGTGCATCCGCGGCCTCTGCGATGTGCAGAACCCCCTCACCGGCCCGTTGGGGGCGGCTGCCGTTTTTGCGCCCCAGAAGGGCGCCACCCCCCAGCAAGTAAGGCAGTTGGAGCAGGCCCTGCAGCACTGGGCCAGAGTAGTGGAGCGCGACCTGGGCCGGACGGTGGACGGGATCCCAGGGGCCGGCGCTGCCGGTGGGCTGGGGGCAGGGCTGGTGGCCTTTTTGGGAGCCACCCTGGAGTCCGGGATCCAGCTCTTGGCCCAGCACTTGGCCCTGCCGGAGCGCATGCGTCGCTGCGACCTGGTGGTGACCGGCGAGGGCCGCCTCGATGAACAGAGCACCATGGGAAAGGTGGTGGGGGCAGTGCTGGAGCAGGCGAGCGCGGCACAGAAGCCCTTGCTCATCCTCTGCGGCCAGGCCACCCCGGCAGCTCGGGCTAACTTGACTGCCCGATCCCTTCCCATCAGGGTTGGCGCCCTCTGTGACCGGATCCCGGATGTGACCGAAGCGCAGCGCCAGGCCAGCCACCATTTGGAGCAGATGGCCGCTTGCGAGTTGAAAAAGTTTCTAGCCGGGGATCCAGCCGTTATATAGTCATTGCAAAGGGTTATGGAACAGCCTGTCCGTTGCTCTCCAGCTCCCCTCTCCCTGAGGGAGAGGGGCCGGGGGTGAGGGGAGCTCCCTCTGGGACAGGGAGTGGTGTGGTCGCGTGAGCGGTGCGGAGCGCTTGGGCCGCTAGCGACAAAGTATCTCAATCGTGTTTGGAACAACTATAATGGCCTGAATGGGTTATTTTTTTAAAAATCATGGCCACTATTGAGTTTTCTCCCGGCATTCCAGAAGTGCCAACGCAGGTGCGGCTGCTGAAATCCAAAAATGGCAAGCGGGGATCCGCCATTTTTCGCTTTGAGGAGCTGAAGTCCGACACGCAAAGCATCCTGGGCATGCGGATGATCGACGAGGAAGGGGAGCTGACCACCCGCAACATCAAAGCCAAGTTCTTGAACGGGGAATTCAAGGCCCTGGAAGTGATCTACGACATGGAAACAGAAGCAGAATGGGAGCGCTTCCTGCGCTTTATGGAGCGCTTCTCGGCAGCCAACCAGATGGGCATGGCCTAGGGGGCTCAGCTTTTGGATTTTTTGCTCCCCTTGGCGGACTTGCTCTTGGCTTTGGGCTGTTTGGGAGCGGTTCCCTGGGCCTGCTCAACGGGGGGCTGTCCCAGGAGAGGTCGCTGCTTGTGCCAGTCAGTGCTCTGCTCGTAAGCATAGGCCACCCGCAGCACCTTACTCTCCTGCAAGACGTTGCCTATGATCTGCAGGCCGATGGGCAGACCGTTGGCAAAGCCACAGGGCAGGCTCAGCCCCGGCAAGCCCGCCAGGTTGACCGGGATCGTCATCAGGTCGCACAGGTACATGCTCAAGGGATCCTCCCGCTCGCCGCTTTTGAAAGCCGGCGTGGGGGTGGTGGGGCTGACCAACACATCCACCTTCTCGAAGGCGCGCAGAAAATCTTGCTTGATCAAGGTGCGCACCTTCTGGGCCTTGAGGTAGTAGGCATCGTAGTAGCCGGCAGAGAGGGCATAAGTGCCGATCATGATGCGCCGCTTCACCTCCGGCCCAAAGCCGCGGGCGCGGGTCTTGCCATACATAGCCAAGAGCGAGTCGGCAGGTTCCCGCAGGCCGTACTTGACGCCGTCGTAGCGGGCCAGGTTGGAAGAAGCTTCCGAAGGAGCAATGATGTAGTAGGTAGCTAGACCGTAGCGAAAGCTGGGGCAGTCGATCTCCAGGATCTCTGCCCCCAGCTCCTGCAGGTGTTGGATGGCCGCTTGCACAGCCGCGCGGGTCTCTTCCCCACACCCTTCCCCCAGCAGGTCGCGGATGACGCCAATCTTGAAGCCTTTGATATCGGCGATCAAAGCCTGGCTATAGTCCGGGATCTCCACCCTAAGGCTGGTGGAGTCCATGGGGTCGTGGCCGGCAATCCCCTGCAGCAGCAGGGCCACATCCTCCACCGTGCGCCCAAACGGCCCCACCTGATCCAGAGAAGAGGCAAAGGCCACCAGCCCATAGCGGGAGACCAGCCCGTAGGTGGGCTTGAGGCCAACCACGCCACAGAAGGCCGCCGGCTGGCGGATCGATCCCCCCGTATCCGATCCCAAGGCCACCACCGCCTGGTCTGCCGCCACCGCCGCCGCCGACCCGCCTGAGGATCCCCCTGGCACCCGCGTCAGATCCCAGGGGTTGGCAGTGCGCTGAAAGGCGGAGTTTTCCGTGGAGCTGCCCATGGCAAACTCGTCCAGGTTGGTCTTGCCCACCATCACCATGCCGGCTGCCGCCAGCCGCGCCGTCACCGTTGACTCGTAGGGCGGCACAAACCCCTCCAGAATCCGAGAAGCACAGGTGGTGCGGATCCCTTGGGTGCAAAGGTTATCTTTCACAGCCAACGGGATCCCGGCCAGCGGACCAATCGCCTCCCCGGCGCGAATGCGGGCATCCACCGCCCTAGCCTGTTGCAGCGCCAGCTCCTCCGTAACAGTAATAAAGCTCTTGAGCTGCGGCTCCAGTTGGTGCAGGCGCTCCAGGTATTCGCGGGCGATCTCCTCGGCCGAGCGCTCTTTGCTCACCAACTGGCGGTGCAGGGCACGGATAACAGACATATGGCAAACTCGCTAAGGAAGGGAAAGGCCGATCGAGCAACGTCAAAGTTCTCTCTAGAGTAATCCAGCACGGATCCCTACTAACTCCCCTCTCCCTCAGGGAGAGGGGCCGGGGGTGAGGGCCAGCGCGGAGCGCTTGGGCCTACCGCCGTTCCAAAAAATCGCGGCGCAGATCTCGAATCTCCTGCCGCATCTCCCTCATCTCTTGGGCCATCTCGTCAGTGCGCCGTTCCAGAGCTTCAGTTCGGCGCTCCAGGGCATCCGTGCGGCGCTCGATAGCGCGGGTGCGCGCATCAAAGCGATCCATGGACTCGCGGAAAAACTGAGCCAGCATTGCCTGCCCTTCTCGCAGTTCTTGAATCAGAAGCTGCTGATTTTGTTGGACAAGACGTAGCTCCTGCTGGGCCGCTTGCAGCTCTTGAACAGCGCGGATCAGCCACTCTTCTTGTTCCGGAGTCATTATCAACTAGAGCGAGAGGATGCCAAGATCCTACCACCAACTCCCCTCTCCCTCAGGGAGAGGGGCCGGGGGGGGGGGCAATGGAGAGTAGGGAACTCGAATCCCTGACCTCTGCGGTGCGATCGCAGCGCTCTACCAACTGAGCTAACTCCCCGTGGTTTTACCAGAATAACCCAAGTCCGCCGCCAAGATCTCCCCCGCCTGCAGCTCCAGCCCTGCAAAAACCTTCGAGGGCACCCGCTCGGATCCCTTCAGCTCCAGCAGGTCGTACCAGCCCTCGTGCAACAGCAGCAGGCTCACCTTCTCCTCCATCGGATCCACAATCCAGTACTCACCAATGCCCAAAACACAGTATTCCGCCCGTTTGGCTCGGTAGTCCGCCGCCCGGCTTGATTCGCTCACCACCTCCACCACCAACAGCGGCGGCGGATCCTCCAAGCGAATGAGAGCCTCTCGGGATCCCATCTCCTGCCACTGCTGCAGAGGCAGCACCACCACATCCGGGATCCGCACCGTATCCCAGCGGTTGCCCCGCGGCGACTGGATCCCGATAGCCATCGGCTGAGAAGTCCACGGCAGCCCCTGGCGCCGGATCTCAACTCGAAAAGCGGTATTGAGGAAATCCACAATCTGACCATGCCGTCCGGTTGGAAGGGCCATCGGCACCAACTCCCCCGCCACCAGCTCATAGCGGGTATCGCCGCCATCGGAATACTTGAGGTACTCTGCCAAACTCAGGCGAGCCGCTGTCGGCCCAGGAACGGATCCTATCGTCAAAGCCACAGCCGCCTCCAAAAGCCACTCTGCTGCCATCCTAACCCCCCTCTCCCTGAGGGAGAGGGGCCGGGGGTGAGGGTCATCCCTCAGGGAGAGGGGATGGGGGTGAGGGGCTATCGCCGTTCCAAAAAATCGCGGCGCAGATCCCGGATCTCCTGCCGCATCTCCTTCATCTCTGCCGCCATCTCGTCGGTGCGGCGTTCAATAGCCCGAGTGCGCTCGTCAAAGCGATCCAGCGCCTCGCGGAAAAACTGCGCCAGCATCGCCTGCCCCTCGCGGACTTCCTGAATCAGAACCTGTTGATTCTGTTGGACAAGGCGCAGCTCCTGCTGAGCAGCTTGCAGCTCTTTTTGGGCAGCCTGCAGCTCTTGAACGGCCCGGATTAACCACTCTTCTTGCTCTGGAGTCATCGTCAAAAAGCTCAACAGAGGATAAGAAAACCCTACTCCCCTCTCCCTGAGGGAGAGGGGCCGGGGGTGAGGGCTGGGAGAGGAGTCGGGAGTAGTCGCCTGCGGCGGCGCGGAGCGCTTGAGGCTGCCGGAAAGGAGCACCCAAAACAAAAAACCCCTCTCCCCCAGGGAGAGGGGCCGGGGGTGAGGGCGTCCCCCAGGGAGAGGGGCCGCGGGAGAGGGATCGGGGGTGAGGGCCTCAGTACAGCGCCTCTTCTTGATGGGTGATGATGGTGCAGTCAGAAGTAGGGTAGGCCACGCAGGTTAACACATAGCCCTGCTCGATCTGATCGTCATCCAGGAAGGATTGATCGCTTTGATCCACCGTGCCACTCACCAGCTTGCCGGCACAGGTCGAACAGGCCCCGGCGCGGCAGGAATAGGGCAGCTCGATCCCTTGCTCCTCCGCCACATCCAAAATGTACTCGTCATCCGGCACATCGATGGTGACGTTCAAGCCTCGCTCTTCGTTGATCAGAGTGACCTTGTAGGTAGCCATCCTGGTTGGGTCTCCAGAAAAAACATCCACTCCTCATCCTGCCACCCTTCTGCCCCGGATCAAGCACCATTTTTCAGAGAAATAGGTAGATCTCCCGGTTTTTTAGAGTTGGATCCGAGAAAACCTTGCTGGGCAAAGATTCCGGCCACGTCTCACCTCCCTCGGCCAAGCCTCAACCCAGCCTATGGAGCAGAGTTGTACGAAGCAGTAGCCACAGGCAAGCTCATGCTATCGTCTGTGACCCAGATCACTCCCCATTGGCCCGGAAAAAGTCGATAACTCTTGCCAAAGCTGCCGCATCTGCCTGTATGATTAGCAGAGTAAACAGGCTAGCCACCAAACTGGCGTGTCTGCGTCTCCCCTCGATTGGCCATTTCTCAGAAAGCTTAGGTTGCCCTGAGCGAGCCGATCGGGTAATGTGAGGGAAGTGTTCAGCCGAACTCTACTTTTTGGTTAAGAGGAGAAACATGAACGGAACAATGCACAAGTGGCTGCTCAAGTCACTGGGGTCTCTGTCTCTGGCATCGACGGTGGTGCTGCTGCCCATGCTGCTCACCGGTTGCGGCGAAGATAGCTCCGGCACGTCGGTGCCCGTACCTCCCCCGCCCCCGCCTCCGCCGCCAGCTCCCCC
>NZ_JANSIR010000046.1:20550-22918 GCF_047462155.1 Synechococcus sp. OH2 | reverse complement strand
CAACTGCAGGGCTACCGTTCGCGTCAGCGGCGCGTAGCGCTTAAAGCCTGCTCCGTACCGCTGAGCGGTCGGAGTCGGGTAGTTTACCCAATTCAACGCCCCCACGGCAGAGCACGGCATTAGATTTTGATAGTCTGGTTTGGGGGCCACCTGCATCCCCTCAACCCTGGCGAGGCATGGCGGAAAACCGGACCGGCGCGTTTATTGGCGGGCTGCTGTTGGGAACAGCGGTGGGCACAGTCATTGGCTTACTCCTGGCCCCCCGCAGCGGACGGGAGACGCGGCGACTGTTGAAAAAATCGGCCGAGGCACTGCCAGAAGTGGCAGAAGATGTGGCTGGCAGCCTGCAGTATCAAGCAGAAAAGTTGTTCGACGCCGCTCAACGGAATTTGGATGAGGCCCTGCTGCGGCTGCAGCAGGCAGCGGCGGTGGGCAGGGAAGCCATGTTGCAGAAACGGCAAGAGCTGATGCAAGCCCAAAACCTGCGTCCCCTCGCCCGGGAGGAAGCTGATTCAGAAGCCCGAGATCGGGAGGAGACAGCAGGATGAGCGATCCGGTCTTTTGGCTGGGCCTCTCGGTAGGTCTGGTGGCAGTGGGTATCTTGGCGGTGATCCTGACCCTGCTGCCTGCCGTCATTCAATTGGGTCGAGCCGCCCAGAGCGTGGAACGCTTTTTCGACACGCTGCTGCGGGAATTGCCCCCTACGCTGGAGGCTTTGCGTCTGACCAGCTTGGAAGTGAGCGAGATCGCCGACAGCCTCGACGAAGGGGTCAAGGGGGCCGGACAGGTGGTGAAGCAGGTGAACCGCTCTCTGGAAGGGGCCCGCAACCAAGCCCGCGGCGCTCAGGTCAATGTCCGCAGCCTTTGGGCAGGGGTACGGGCGGCCTGGCAGGCGCTGTCCAGCGAGACTCCCCCCACCGCCATGCGTAACCCTCAGTTGCGCTCAGGCCAAGCTGGTCGGCCTTTTTCTGCTGCTGCGCCAAGCATTCCCTTGGGAGATATGCGCTCTTTTGCCAGCAAGGCAACGCCAGAGGGATCCCCCCCCCATGCGCAGCCTTCCCGACCCGATGCCACCAACCCTTGAGAGCTATCTGAGAATCCTCTGGAAGACAGGCACAGGAGGTTGGGGCTCTTGCCCGGCGGGAAGCCGGCCCCAACTGGCGTCTGGATCCCAGCGCAATTGGGTAACATCCTGCAAAGGAAACCCCATCTGCTGCAGGATCTTGAGGCTGAGGCTAGGAATGATGGGCGAAAGGGCTACCGCCACCCAGCGCACGCTTTCCAAAACGGCGTAGAGGATCTGGGCTACCTGTTCGCTTTGCCCCTGCTTGTGCAGCGTCCAGGGAGCCTGCTCGTCGAGGTATTTGTTGCTGGCTTGGGCCAAGCTAAGGGCTTTGCGGGCAGCGGAGCTGGGATCCAGCCGCTCGTAGGCATCGGCCACCGCCGGGGCTAGGCGCTCGACCAGGGTTTTGAGGGGGTGATCCGCTGCGATCTGCACCGGGGGAATGCGGTAGTCGGGCTGGTATTTTTTGAGCATATTGAGGGTGCGGTTGAGCAGATTCCCCAGGTCGTTGGCGAGGTCAGCATTGAGAACCTCGATGAAGCGGCCCTCGCTAAAGTCGCCATCCTTGCCCAGCTCAATTTCGGTCAAGAAATAGTAGCGCACAGCATCGGCGCCGTATCGCTGCACCAGCTCAAAGGGATCCAGCGTGTTCCCCAGGCTTTTGCCCATCTTGAGGCCATCTTTGGTGAGAAAGCCGTGGCCAAAGATTTGTTTAGGCAGCGGCAGCCCTGCCGACATGAGCATGGCCGGCCAGTAGATGGCATGAAAACGGACGATGTCCTTACCCACTAGATGCACGTCGGCAGGCCAGTAGCGGCGCAGGGCGTTTTCCAGGGTGGGCTCGTCGTGAGGATCCAAGGCGGCACTGATGTAGTTAATGAGGGCATCAAACCAAACGTAAAGGGTTTGGCTGGGATCCGCCGGGAAGGGGATCCCCCAGGAGACGCTGGGGCGAGAGATGGAAAAGTCCCGCAGGCCCTGCTTGACAAAGTTCATGACCTCATTGCGGCGGCTTTCCGGTTGAATGAACTCCGGGTGCTCCGCATAGAGGGCTTCCAGTTTTTCCTGGTAGCGAGAGAGGCGAAAAAAGTAGTTTTCTTCGTCTTTCCACTCCACTTTCTTGTTGGGGTGAAGGGGGCAAAACCCACCTTCTAGGAGCTCTGACTCGTCCTTGAACTCCTCGCAGGCAACGCAGTACCAGCCCTGCTGCCGGCCAACAAAGATATCCCCCTGCTCCCAAACCCGCTGAAAAAACTCCCGCACAATGGCCTTGTGGCGAGGGTCAGTGGTGCGGATAAAGCGGTC
>NZ_JANSIR010000046.1:17650-20443 GCF_047462155.1 Synechococcus sp. OH2 | reverse complement strand
GTAGCGGATATCCAGCAACCGCCAAAGCTCTACAAACTGGGCGGCAATCTCGTCACAGTGCTGCTGCGGCGGAAGGCCGCGCTCTTCAGCGGTGCGCTGGATCTTCTGGCCGTGCTCGTCAGTTCCCGTTACCATCAGCACATCCTTGCCCCGCAGGCGGTGGTAACGGGCGATGGCATCCGCTGCCATGGTGGTGTAGGCGCTGCCGATGTGGGGGGCAGCGTTGACGTAGTAGATGGGTGTGGTGATGACGAAGGTGGGATCCGGCATGAGCAGTTGCAGCGCTTTCCCCCATGATAAAAGTTGCCGGAAAGTCCAGCAGGCCGAGTTACGGGGCAGGGATGAAGCTGGCATTCAACCTAAAGGGATGGGGCTGCGGTGCCCTGGGGGCCGGGATCTTGGTCGCCGGGGCGGCTCTGGCCCAGCCTCTGCCGGAAACCCGCATCCCTTGCGAGATCCTCATCGCCGGGGGCGGGCTGGGGGGGGTGGCGGCGGCCTACGATGCCCTGCGCTTGGGGCGACAGGTGTGCATGACCGAAATGACCGACTGGATTGGCGGCCAGGTGAGCGCCCAGGGGGTCTCGGCTTTGGATGAGCGGCCCTTGCAGCGGGAAAACGAGATCTTTCCCCAGGGCTATAGAGAGTTTCGCCGCCGGGTGCGGGAAAAGTACGGCGGTGATCCCAACCCCGGCAAGTGCTGGGTGAGCGTGCTCTGCTTCTCACCCCAGGTGGGCCACCAGGTCATCCGAGAGATGTTGGATCCCTACCTGCAGTCGGGGCAGTTGCGGCTGTTTACCGAGACGGTGGTCAAGGACGTGGAGATTGAGAATTACCAAGTCCGCAGTGTGCAGGCCATCCGCAATATTCCCAAACACGCCGGCGTCCAGCCGGAGAATCGGGGGGATCTCTCCACCTACTTGCTGGATTTTTACCGCCTAGAGCCCACCGCAGACTGGGACAAAGAGATCCTGCGCTTTGAGCCGCCGCCGCAGCGGCAGGGCAAAACTTTACCTTGGGTAGTAATCGATGCTACCGAAACCGGCGAGCTGTTGCCCCTGGCGCGAGTGCCCTACCGCCTTGGCACGGATGGGAAAAGCCGCTGGGAGCCCAGCTCCAAGCCCTACAGGGATCCCTACTGCACCCAGGGGTTTACCTACACCTTTGTTATCGAGCGCTCCGCTGTGCCGCAGGTGCCCATCAAGCCGGAGTTCTACAACGACCCGCTGCACGGCCCCTACTACAGCTTTGAACAGCCGCGCTTTAACTTTGCTCTGGTCTTCACCTACCGCCGCATCCGGGGACAGGTATTTGGCTTTGGGGAAGAGGCCATCCGGGTGGGGGATCAATCCCTGCAGAACTGGACCTGGGGCAACGACTGGCGCATCACCGGGCCAGACAAGAACCTCATCCTCACCCACGAGCAACTGCAAGCCTCAGGGCAACTGGATCCCGGCGGCTGGATGGGGGGCTTGCGGGTAGAGGCGCTGCGGCGGGCTGAGCAACATGCTAAAGGCTTCTTCTACTGGTTGGTGGCGGGGCGGACGGATTTTCTCCTGCAGCAGGCGGATCCTGACTTTCAAAAGGACTTTTACCTGCGCTACCGCTACCTCAAAGGGCCCAATAGCCCGATGGGAACTTCCAGTGGTCTCTCCAAGTACCCCTACATCCGCGAGTCGCGGCGCATCCTCGGTCGGCCCAGCCTTGCCTACCCGGAGGGGTTCACCATCTACGAGTCGGATATCACCACGCGGGAATCGGAGCTAAACCGCGGGCGCCCCTTCATCTTCTACGATTCGGTGGGGGTGGGGCAGTACCCTATTGATTTTCACGAGTGCCTGCTGCCCGATTTTTCGCTGCCCCCCAGCCACAACCAAGATGCCCAAGCCCCTACCTACCCCTACCAGATCCCGCTGCGGGCCCTGATCCCCCAGCGCATTGACAATCTTCTAGCTGGCAGCAAGAACATCGCCACCAGCCGCATTGCCAGCGCCTCTTACCGGGTGCATCCTGTGGAATGGGCCATTGGCACGGCAGCGGGTCACACGGCTCACTTTGCCCTGGAGCGGGATCTGATCCCGGCCGAGATCCTGCGGGAGCCGCTGCTGGACTTGCAGCTATTGCCCGCTCTCCAAGCCCAGATCCAGAGCTTGGGCAATCCCATTCAATTTCCCGGCACCACCATTACTGCCACCGACTGGGCCCAATCCCGCTAGCCTAGAAAGGCAGGGTTGGGAGCTGGCCATGGAGGCTATGGGGGTTGAATTTGGGGGACTGGAGGCGATCCGCCCTTCGTTGTGGGCGGCCACAGCCCTCTGGAGCCTGGGGTTGATGTGGGGGTTGTCGCCATTGCACCGCCGCCTGCAGGAGGGTTGGGAAAAGCAGTTGTCCTGGGATCCCAGTGGGGCTCTGGCCTCTCTGCTCAGCGTCATCCCTTTCCTGTTGGCAGCAGCAGTGGTGGTGGCTTTCACCGAGATCTCGTTGGGCAAAAGCTGGGCTGTCTCCTGGGGCCTCATTGCCTGTGTTGGCGGTGGCCTCTATGAGCTAGGCCGGCGGGACAATGCTCGCTAACCCAACGCCGGCCCTCACCACCGGCCCCTCTCCCTCTGGGAGAGTAGACAATGCTAAGAGCCGTACCTAAAGCGATGACTCCCTTAGAAGAAGCGGCGGAAGCGGCGGCTAAGCTGCTGGTGTTTCGGGAAATCTGCGCCCATCCCCTGGCCCTGGCCTGGCAGGAGCTCATCCAGCAGTTGATGAGCGGGGATCCCCTGCCCTGCTGGAGAGCCTACGGGCGCT
>NZ_JANSIR010000046.1:10882-17437 GCF_047462155.1 Synechococcus sp. OH2 | reverse complement strand
AGCGGCCCGCCACGATCTCCGCTGCCTGCAGATCCTGGCCGATAGCCAGAAGACCATTGCTGAGCAGATGCAGGCGCTGGGCTTGGGGATCCCCTGGCCGGATGAAAACCCCAGCAGCTCTGGCTGGGATCCCCGCCCTTTTGCCGATTGGGGCCAGAGCCTGGAGGCCTTAATTGCCCACTACCGCCAAGGGGGAGTGGGGCTCTATGGTCGCTATTGGGCGTTTCGCTGGGGGCCGGCAGGGCTAGAAGGGATCCCCACTCCCGATCTGCCCGACTGGGAGGAGATCTACGGCTACGAACGGCAGAAACGGCAGTTGGCCGCTAACACCGAAGCCCTACTGCGGGGGGATCCGGCGTTGCATGTGCTGCTTTACGGGGCGCGAGGCACCGGCAAGTCTTCCCTCGTGAAGGCGTTGTTGCGGCGCTACGGCCCCCAGGGGCTGCGCCTTTTGGAGCTGCGACGAGCAGATTTGGCTCAATTGCCGCAGATCTTGGCAGAGCTGGGACAGCAGACGCTGCCCTTTGTCCTCTTTGTGGACGATCTCTCCTTTGAGGCCGACGAGACCGAGTTTAAGCAGCTCAAAGTGCTGCTGGAAGGGGATCTCCTCCCACCGCCGCCCAACGTGCGTCTCTATGCCACCAGCAACCGCCGCCATCTTATCCGCGAGTTTTTTGGCGATCGCCCCCCTCCCCAAGAGCAAGAGGTGCACGCCTGGGATACGGTGCAGGAGAAGCTGTCGCTGCGGGATCGCTTCGGCCTCACTCTCACCTTTGCCCCCTTCGGCCAAACCGACTACCTGGCCACCGTAGAACACCTAGCCCGCCGACTGGGCCTCGACTCTTCTGGGGAAGCTTTGCGCCGCCAAGCCCTCCTCTGGGCGCAACAGCAAAATGGCTTTTCCGGTCGCACCGCCCGCCAGTTTTTGCAGGCTCTGCAGGCCGGCCTGGTGGAAGTTGGATAGCCAGCCGATTGTTGGAGTTTTCGTCGATAGAGGCGAAACTGTCCGTGGCTACCCTTTAGGGAAGAGCCGGGGGCGAGGAAGACTACAGCAGCCACTCGGAGGCGCGTTCTCCCACCCCTTGCAAATCCAAAGGAATGGTCACCGCCTTCCCGATGCGGGGTTTCTGACGGGTAGCCTCAATTTCTCGCTGCACCGCTTCCCACAGGCCCCACGCCTGCAAATGGGCCATGACAGACTCCAGGCGAGCCAGATACTCGGCCTCACTCAAAGGGAAAGAGGGCTGCTCCAGATAACGCCACATCACCAACAGAACCACCCTGTCCCCCATGCGGCGCAGTTGCACGTCGTAGGAATAGCCCCACTTCTCCCGCAGCAAAGCTTGAAAGTCGGATCCCGTCATAGGCTGGCTTGGATCGGGTTTGGACTGAGCTGGGCCGGAGAAGAAAAACCGCCGCCTCTTGCCTTGCACTTCCTTTAGCTTTGCATTTCTTAATGATATTAGCCAAGGGGCTCGGTTAGGATGATGTCGTTTGTCAACGAACATTAAAACCTTCTCAGGTTTGTACTGGCCATTATGACGGAAGCGGTTAGCAACTTCGAGGCGCCCCCCATGAGCCGGCGGGTTTTTCTGAATGCCCTCCTCAGCGGCTCGGTGGGGGTGGTGGTGGTGGGCACCCTCTACCCGGTGGTGAAGTATTTCATTCCCCCCTCTTCCGGTGGGTCAGGTGAGGGGCTGATAGCTCAGGATGCCCTCGGCAGGCCGATTAGCGTCAGTGAGCTGCTGGCTACCCACGCAGCCACGGATCGGGTGCTGGCCCAAGGCTTGAAAGGGGATCCCACCTATATCGTGATCGACAACGGCGCGGTGGCCAACTACGGCCTCAACGCGGTTTGCACCCACCTCGGCTGTGTGGTGCCCTGGAACGTGGGGGAAAACTTGTTCAAGTGCCCCTGCCACGGATCCCAGTACGCGGCTAACGGCAAGGTGATCCGGGGGCCGGCTCCCCGCTCCCTGGAGCTGGTGAGCGCCACAGTGGACGGCGACAACGTTCGCTTCAGCCCCTGGCAGGGCCCTGATTTCCGTGAGACCTGAAGCACCAGAATAGGCTCCGGAGAGACACTTGTGGTCTAAGTCTGTAACGGGCTACCGCCGGCTCAGAAGTGGGGGAAAAGCCCAGAGAAGTTGCTGCGCTAGTCCTGGCTAGAGCATGAGTTGTCAGCTTTGAGGAGATTGACCCCAAGGGCTTGCGAGAATTTTGATTGAGATTCTGAGCTGAACTTATGAAGCGAATTTACTTGGCCTTGTGTGCGCTGCTGCTGTTGCTGGGGATGGGATCCCGTCCGGCAGCAGCCTATCCGTACTATGCCCAGATGGCCTACGACAATCCCCGCGAGGCCACGGGGAAAATTGTCTGCGCCAACTGCCACCTGAACGCCATGCCCACCCGTGCCGAAGTGCCGCAGGCGGTTACCCCGGGCCAGGTGTTCACCATCAAAGTCGGGATCCCCTATGACTTGAGCAAGCAGCAGGTGTTGGCGGATGGCAGCAAGGGCGGGCTGAATGTGGGTGCCGTGGTGGTGTTGCCGGAAGGCTTCCGCCTGGCCACTGAGGAGGAGATGACGGAGGAGCAGCGGCAGGAAACGGCTGAGACCTACATCACCCCCTACAGCGACGAGAAGCCCAACATCCTTCTGGTGGGGCCCTTGCCTGGCGAGCAGCACCAGGAAATTGTCTTCCCAGTGGTGGCTCCTGACCCGGCGCAGGATCCCGCCGTGGCTTTCATGAAATATCGGGTCTACATCGGTGCCAACCGCGGTCGTGGCCAGATCAACCCCGATGGCAGCCTCAGCAACAACAACGTCTCCCGCCCTCCCGCCACTGGCCGCCTAGCCAGCATTGCCACCGTCGAATCCGACCTCAGCGACCTGCCGGCTGAGCTGGCCGCCCTGGTGCCGCCCGAATACGAGTTGCCAGGCACGCGGGTACTCAGCTTCGAGACCGAAGGCGGACTGAAGCACCTCGTGGTGCCGCCAGGGCCGGAGTTAGTGGTTAACATTGGCGATAGCGTCAAAGAAGGGGATCCGGTTACCAACAACCCCAACGTAGGTGGCTTTGGCCAAGTAGAGCGGGATCTGGTGCTGCAGAGCCCGGATCGGGTGAAATGGCTGGTGGCCTTCCTAGCAGCGGTGGCTATCACGCAGCTTCTGCTGGTGCTCAAGAAAAAGCAAGTGGAGCTCATTCAAGCGGCAGAACTTTTGGGCTAGCCCAACTGTTCCAGTACTTTTCCAGCACCCCGGAATCAGCCGGGGTGTTTTTTTCTAGGGAATCCGCAACTCTCCCGCCATTACCAGCACGGCTTGTCCAGCAATCTCCACCCGCGGGCCGCGATGGCGGCACCAGAGCTCGCCTCCCCGCGCCGAGAGCTGCCGCACCCTGAGCTCAGTTCGGCCTAGGCGCTCTGACCAATAGGGCACCAACAGACATTGGGCAGAGCCAGTTACGGGATCCTCTGGGATCCCCAACTGGGGGGCAAAAACACGACAGACAAAATCCGGCTCTCCTTCCCCCTCTGCCCCAGAGGCGGTGACGATCAACCCCGAGACAGGCAGCGTCTGAACCCGATCCAACTCCGGCTGCACCTGCTGCACCTGTTGTGCCGAAGCCAGCACCGCTACCCCCATGCTGCCGCGGTACAGCTCTACAGGTGGGATCCCCAGAGCCGCGGCCACTTGCTCCCGGCCTTCTGGCCAGGGTTCCGGGAACTGGGCGGGAAAATCCATCGCCAGCCGCTCCCCCTGCCGCCGCACCTGCAGCCGGCCACTGCGGGTGGAAAAGGCCACCTCCTGAGCTTTTGGGTGAATCTCGGTCAAGAGCACATAGGCACCGGCCAAGGTGGCATGCCCACAGAGTTCTACCTCGGTGGTGGGAGTAAACCAGCGCAGCCCGTAGAGGGGAACATCGCCCAGGGATCCCTGGAGGAGTAAAAAAGCCGTCTCCGACAAGTTGTTCTCCGCCGCAATCGCTTGCATCAAAGCTGCCGGCAGCTCCTGAGGCGGCAAACACACCGCTGCCGGATTGCCCCTAAAAGGCACGGCCGTAAAGGCATCCACTTGAAACAACGGGATCCGCACCTGCTTGTTCAGCCCACCTCACGCCATGATCCCACAACAGGCCTAGAAGTAGAGAGATCCGCACCCAACCGTACCCGGCAAAAAGGGGGATCCCGCCAAAAGGGGCTATTGTCAGGCTGGAAAGTCGACTGATAGACTAGCACTCGTAAGCCGAGAGTGCTAAAACCTCGACTACGGAAGCTTAGGTTTGCGCTCGATACAACCCTTCAGCCTCGCGTTTTAGGCCTTACGGAGGATATTTGTCATGGCTGCAGTAACTCTCAACGTCTCTACGCTGAAGCCGCTAGGCGACCGCGTGCTGGTCAAGATTGCCCAGCAGGACGAAAAAACGGCGGGTGGCATCTTTTTGCCCGACACCGCCAAAGAAAAACCCCAAGTGGGGGAAGTGGTCGCAGTTGGGCCTGGCAAGCGCAATGACGAGGGCAAATTGATCCCGATGGAACTGAAAGCTGGCGACAGAGTGCTCTACTCCAAGTACGCCGGCACAGAAGTGAAGCTGGGCAGCGATGAGTACGTGCTGCTGGCTGAGCGGGATATTCTCGCAATCGTTCAGTAATTTTCAGTCCTTCAGCTATCGATCCTCTACATCGCCCTTAGTCCATTTACGTTTGAGAGGTTGAGTATGGCCAAGTCAATCATTTTTAGCGAAGAAGCCCGTCGCGCCCTTGAACACGGCATGGATATTTTGGCAGAAGCCGTAGCCGTTACTCTTGGCCCCAAAGGACGCAATGTTGTGCTGGAGAAAAAATTTGGCGCACCCCAAATTGTTAACGATGGGGTGACCATCGCCAAAGAAATTGAGCTGGAAGACCATATTGAAAACACTGGCGTCTCCTTGATTCGTCAGGCGGCTTCCAAGACCAACGACACGGCTGGTGACGGCACCACCACTGCCACCGTCCTGGCCCATGCCATGGTCAAAGAAGGGCTGAAAAACGTAGCCGCCGGCGCCAACCCGATTGCCCTTAAGCGCGGCATTGACAAGGCGGTGAAGTTCCTGGTGGACAAGATCGCCGAACATGCCCGCCCGGTGGAAGACTCCAAAGCCATTGCCCAGGTGGCGGCCATTTCCGCCGGCAACGATGAGGAAGTGGGCCGCATGATCGCCGAGGCCATGGACAAAGTGGGCCGCGAAGGGGTCATCTCCCTGGAAGAAGGCAAGTCCATGACCACAGAGCTGGAAGTGACGGAGGGGATGCGCTTTGACAAAGGCTACATTTCCCCCTACTTCGTCACCGACACGGAGCGGATGGAGGCGGTTCTGGAAAACCCCTACATCCTGATTACCGATAAGAAAATCACCCTGGTACAAGACCTGGTGCCGGTTCTGGAGCAAGTGGCCCGCGCCGGTCGTCCGCTGCTGATCATCGCCGAAGACATCGAGAAAGAAGCCCTGGCCACCCTGGTGGTGAACAAGCTGCGGGGCGTGCTGAGCGTGGTAGCGGTGAAAGCGCCTGGCTTTGGGGATCGCCGCAAGGCCATGCTGGAAGACATCGCCATCCTGACTGGTGGTGAGGTCATCAGCGAAGAACGCGGCCTGAAGCTGGAGAACGCCCGTCTCGACTCCTTCGGCTCGGCCCGTCGCGTCACAGTAACCAAAGACCACACCACCATCGTGGCGGAAGGCAACGAAGCGGCTGTCAAAGCCCGCTGCGAGCAAATCCGTCGCCAAATTGAGGAAACTGACTCCACCTACGACAAGGAAAAACTGCAAGAGCGCCTGGCCAAGCTCTCCGGCGGTGTGGCGGTGATCAAAGTAGGCGCGGCTACCGAAACCGAGATGAAGGATCGCAAGCTGCGCCTGGAGGACGCCATCAACGCCACCAAGGCGGCGGTGGAAGAAGGGATCGTCCCCGGCGGCGGTACCACCTTGGCGCACCTGATGCCGGTGGTCACCGAGTGGGCGCAGGCCAACCTGTCTGGCGATGAGCTGGTGGGGGCCATGCTGGTTGCCCGCGCTCTGGGCGCTCCGCTGCGCCGCATTGCCGAGAACGCCGGCCAGAACGGCTCGATCGTGCTGGAGCGGGTGAAAGAGAAACCCTTCACGGTGGGTTACGACGCCCAGAACGACGCCTATGTGGATATGTTTGAAGCGGGCATCGTTGACCCGGCCAAAGTCACTCGCTCTGCCCTGCAAAACGCCGCCTCGATTGCCAGCATGGTGCTCACCACCGAAGCGATTGTGGTGGACAAGCCGGAGCCCAAAACCAACACGCCGGCAGGCAGCAGCAGCGGCATGAATGACTACGACTACTAATCGTTCGGTGAGGGCAAGACGGGTTCTCGCTTGCTGCAGAAACCTTGTTACCTCGCCAGTCTGTAGTCAACTGCCTTGAATAGATCTTTCGGGATCCCCCTCAGCGGGATCCCTTCTTAGGTTTTGAGGTGGATGTTAGAGGACGGTTCCAAATTGGATAGAGGTAGTGCGAGGGCGTTACTGGCAGTCGAACAGCGAGGGA
>NZ_JANSIR010000046.1:2283-10802 GCF_047462155.1 Synechococcus sp. OH2 | reverse complement strand
CATGCGACTGATCCCTCACCCCCAGCCCCTCTCCCTGAGGGAGAGGGGCTGGGGGTGAGGGCACCTCTGGGAGAGGGGCTGGGGGTGAGTCCTCGGTCAAACGTCCGGGGAAGGCAGTGTGGCTCGGTTGATCTGCATTGGTCTAGACTTGGCCTGGTCAAGCCGCAACCCCTCTGGGGTGGCGACGTTGCACGTCGAGATCGAAAATCCTGACGCCCAAGCCTTGACGGGCCGCCTGCTGGACAGCCGCATCCTGCAAACCGACCCGGAAATTGTGGACTACATCCAAGCCCAAGCCGGAGGGGATCCCTGCCTGGTGGCGGTGGATGCTCCCTTGCGCGTCCCCAACCTCAGCGGCCAGCGGCGGGCCGAAGCCGAGTTGAACCGAGTATTTCGCGCCTATGCCGCCGGCGCCCACCCGGCCAACCGCCGGCTCCTGGAAAAAAACGGCCAAGTGCGGGGGGAAGCCCTGGTGTACGCCCTCTCGCGTTATGGCTTTCGCGAGCAGGCCAGCATCGAGCAGGGATCCCTCGCCCGCCAGATCACCGAAGTCTTCCCCCACAGCGCCATGGTGAGCCTGTTTGGCCTCAGCCGCAGCCTCCCCTACAAGGCGCGTCCCCGCCGCACCTGGCTGCAACGAGAACAGGCGTGGCGGCTGTACCAGCAACATCTGCGGGCCTTGGCCAGCGCCGACCCTGCCCTGCGCGGCCAAGAGCCCCTGCTCCAAGTGGAGGTGGGCTCCCTCAGGGGCCGCCAACTCAAAAACTATGAAGACCAAGTCGATGCCTTGATGTGCGCCTACATCGCCCTCTACGGCTTTCGCTGGGGATCCCAGCGCTGCCACAGCTTCGGAAGTCTGCAAGAAGGGCACATCTTCACACCCCTACCCCCGTCATTGCCAACGCCTCCCGACCCTTATCTTCGTTGAGTCAACACACCACGGCTTACGCCACGCTGCGCGAATAGATAGAGTACGCGCTTTACGCTTCACCGACTTGTTGGTACAGAGGTCTCAGCGTGCTGCCACCGTGCAACCCACGGCGGGAAACTCTCCAGAGATTGAACTGGTTCTTCTCAATTGCAGCACGAACGGCTTTCATCCCGACACGGATTGGCTCTTGAGTCAACACAATTCACCCATACACTGCGGGGCTTCCCGCGGATTCAGCTCAACCGGAGGGAAAACTGGGCTCTTGCTAGCCTCGAATCACCTCTTGGCGGCATGATTAAGGGAAGGGGATCCTGCTGTCAAAGGGAAGGGAAACAAATGAACGTACAACTGGGCCGCAACCGGCAGGCAAGACGCGCTTACGGGCTGGATGAGATTGCTCTGGTGCCGGGCAGGCGAACTCTGGATCCCAGTTTGGTGGACACCCACTTCACCTTGGGAGGGATCCAACGGCCCATCCCCATCATTGCCAGCGCCATGGACGGCGTGGTGGATGTCAAGATGGCGATTTTGCTCTCCAAGCTGGGGGCGATGGGCGTGCTGAACCTGGACGGGATCCAAACCCGCTACGCGGATCCCGACGAGGTGCTGGATCAGATTGCTGCGGTCGGCAAAGACGAGTTCGTCCCCCTGATGCAACGCCTTTATAGTGAACCCGTCAAGCCGGAGCTCATTCAAGAGCGCATCCGCCAGATCAAAGCCGCCGGCGCCATTGCCGCCGCTAGCTGTGTGCCCGCCCATGCTGCCCAATACGGCCCCCTAGTGGCGGAAGCAGGCGGGGATCTGTTTTTCGTCCAGGCCACCGTGGTTTCCGTCCATCACAAAGTGCCTGAGGGCATGCAAAAGCTGGATCTGGCCGCCTTCTGCCGCTCCATGCCCATTCCCGTGGTGCTGGGCAACTGCGTCACCTATGACGTCGCCCTGGAGCTGATGCAGGCCGGAGCGGCTGGAGTGCTGGTGGGCATCGGCCCCGGTGCTGCCTGCACCTCCCGCGGCGTGCTAGGAGTAGGGGTGCCCCAGGCTACTGCCATTGCCGACTGCGCTGCCGCCCGCGACCAGTTCTTGGCCGAAACCGGCACCTACGTTCCCATCATTGCCGACGGCGGCCTGGTGACCGGCGGCGATATCTGCAAGGCCATTGCCTGTGGGGCCGACGCCGTGATGATTGGATCCCCCTTAGCCCGCGCTCAGGAGGCGCCCGGTCGCGGCTTTCACTGGGGCATGGCCACCCCCAGCCCTGTTTTGCCCCGCGGCACCCGCATCCGCGTGGGATCCACCGGCACCCTGGAAGAGATCTTGTGCGGCCCTGCCCGCCTGGATGATGGCACCCACAACCTCTGGGGCGCTCTGCGCACCAGCATGGCCACCCTGGGTGCCGCCAACCTCAAAGAAATGCACCAGGTGGAGATCTGCATCGCCCCTTCCCTTTTGACCGAGGGCAAGGTGTACCAGAAGGCGCAGAGCCTGGGCATGGGGAAATAGTCTCTCAGGAAATGCTAGACTCAGGGAGCCGAGGGGGCGGTTAGCTCAGCGGTAGAGCGCCTGCCTTACAAGCAGGATGTCACTGGTTCGAGTCCGGTACCGCCCATCCCCATTCAGGCTGGCAGCTTGGGATACACCCGCTAGCCAGGGCTGGATCCCTGAGGTAGAGTAATGAATGTGGAGCCTGGATCATCTACCACCGTTGGGTCTCGCATTGAGTCTGGCTCAAAAAGTGTGTAAAGTGGTAGACGACATCGACTGGGGCTGTACTATGTTCTTCTAAAGTCCGCAATTGTCAGGCTCGCTCACGAGTTAGACAGCTTGTTACTTTGAGAAGACACTGCTACAGCCAAGACAGGTGTGAGGACAAAGAAGAAGGAGAGAAACATGCCCGCGAAACACGCGAATCCCTGGAAAACGCTGCTGGCTGGCACCCTGGGTGCAGCGGCAGTCTTGACTCCTGGAGTGGCCTATGCCCAAGCTACAGGGCCTGTCACTTCGATCTCTGAGCTTTCCGATGTTCAGCCTACTGACTGGGCATTCCAGGCACTGCAATCTCTGGTCGAGCGCTACGGCTGTATTGCTGGCTACCCTGACCGCACCTTCCGCGGCAACCGGGCTATGACCCGTTTTGAGTTTGCCGCCGGGATGAACGCCTGCTTGGATCGCATCAACGAGCTGATTGCCGCTGGCCTGGCCGACAAGGTTTCCAAGGAGGACTTGGCTACGCTGCAGCGGCTGCAAGAGGAGTTTGCTGCCGAGCTGGCGGCCCTGCGGGGACGGGTCGAGGCAGCAGAGGCTGATATCAACGACCTGAAGGGCAAGGTCTTCAACCCAGTCACCAAGCTCAATGCCCAGGTGATCACTGCTATCCTGGGCAGCGCCCTCACCGACGACCGGGTGGTCAACAACAGGGTGGTGGCTGAGAAGGATCAGGCGAACATGACCCTGCCCTACCGGGTGCGCTTGAACTTCGACGCTTCCTTTGCTGGGCGTGACCGTCTACGCATTCGTCTGCAGGCTCGCGATGCAGTAACCACCTTCTTCGCAGGGGATCCGGGCGTTGGCTTCCAAGGGGGGGGTGGTGGCACCTTCACACTGGCCCAGTTGGTCTATCAGTTCCCTGCCTTTAACCGCGCTGCCACCATCTACGCTGGCATCACGGGCACGGGGGTGTCTAGCGTCCTACAATACAGCGTTCCTTTCGACGCGCTCTCGGACTTTGCCGACCTCCCCAACTCCACGGGAGATGTGCCCAGTGGCACGCTGTTTGGCTTCCGCTATCGCCTCAGCGACCAGTTTCGTCTGGCCTACGCCTACAGCACCCGCGGCGGCCAGACCTTGGGCAGAGGTTTCGGTGACAGCGGTTTGACCGGTAACGACAGCGCTCACACGGTGGAGCTGGGCTTTCTGCCGACGGAAAATCTGGAGCTGTATTTGCAATTTGCTTCCACCTATCTGCAGGACGCTAGCCGCGGCCCCGGTTTCCTGGCTACCGGCAGCAGCCTTTTCCGCGGTCCGCTGCGCCGGAATGACGTCACCCCCTCGGCTCGGGTCAATGCCTTTACAGTGGCTGCTAACTGGGAGCTGAGCCCCCGCATTATCCTGTCCGGCTGGTTTACGGCGGGCAACGTTGACTATAACCTGCCCAATGTGGTGCCGGCGGGTACTATCGATCCGGGCGATGAAGACTTCAACGGGTTCTTGCTTGGTTTTGCCTTCCCGGATCTCTTCATTGAGGGTGCCAAGGGTGGCGTAGTCTTCGGTCAGCCGATTGTGACTACAGACAACGACGGGGTTTGGGATACTCGGCCCTTCATTGTGGATGTCTACTACAGCTTCCCAGTGAACGAGTACATTACCCTGACGCCCGCCGCCTACTTTGTGAGCAACCCCAATGGGGGCAGACCAGGGGACAACGACCCGACCATTGGTGTGGGCGCTCTGCGGGCAGTGTTCACCTTCTAATCCCTTGCTCTCCCGCCTAGGTTAAAAACAACGGAGGGATCCGCTGCGGCGGATCCCTTTTTTATGGAAAGTCTCCCAAGCCTTGCCCTGGAAGACATCGAGCAAGTTGGAGCGGGGGCCGGGAAGCTAGGGGTTACAAAAGGCGCACTGAGCCGGATCTGCCCAGGTCTCTGCCACAGGCTCGGTGTGGGTGTGGGAACAGCGGGCACAGCCATACACCCACGCCTTGGTTACAGGGGTGGGGGCACCACACTGGCCGCAGGGCAGCCCAGGCAGCGCACGGATGCGCCAGTAGCCGGGAGTGCCGCAGGCGGGGCAGAGGCTTTGGGCTTTGGCGATGAGGTTTTGGGTGGCTGCCGCAATCACCTGCAGGCGGGTTGGGTTGTACAGGGCCCGCATATCGGTTTCCAGGTGCAGCCCTCCCTGGCGGGCCAGCAGCTCTTCCACCACCTGCTTTAGGGTTGCTTCGTCTTGGATCCCTTTGTGGATAAGTTGGGGGTTTTCCGGCTGGTCGAGGGCGATCAGGCCGTGCTGTGGGAACCCCACCTGTCGGGCAAAGTCGAGCGCTTCTGCCCAGCTCTGCACCCAGCGATGGCTGAAATTGGTTTGCACGCTTTCTGCATAGCCCACCAGCTCCAAGGGATCCGCGTCAGGTTCAAAAACCTTGAGCATGACCCACTCCTGGTTCCAAGGGATCCAGGGAAGCTGGGGGTGGGGGCCGAAAGATCCCTCGCTGGCCAAAAGCAAGGGGGCAGGACAAACTTGGCGGGCTCTCTCAATCTTTAGGCGTAGGGTGTGGATGGGATCCCCCGGTCGGGGCCGCTCCCGTGAGAAGGTGCCCAGTTGGTCGGTGTCGAGAGGTATCACTTGCACCTGGATCCCCAAGTGTTGGGACAAGAGAGGGGCGACCACTTGCTCCTTGCGATGCAGGGTTGCCAAGTAGGCAACCCGACCTTTCCATTGCATAGACTCAGGCCCGACCCCGATCCGGCAAACGAAGTCTACAGCTTTATTGTTGGGCTCATCGGATGGCTCAAACCAGGGGACTGGGTTCTGCCGCCAAGCCCAACTGGGCGACGGCCTCGGCCAAAGCGGCCTCCCGGCTCTCTACAAACCGCTCTGCCGGCAAGGGCAAACGTAGGCTTTCCAAGCGCTGTCGGATCCGGCTCCTGGCCCCGACAATCCACACCTGCTTGCCGCGATCTAGAGCCTCACGAATGGCATTTTCCAGAGAGAGTGTCGCCGAAACCCCCAGCATCGGTACATCCGACAGATCCACCACCAAAGCTTGGCAAGAAGCCACCGCCTGGTGTTGGCGGGAAATGGCCTGGGAAACCCCGAAGATCATCGGGCCGCTCAGGTAAAACAGCAGCACCTGGCCGCGGCCCTGGCGCAGCAATTCCTTTTCCCGCGGCGTGAGATCCACCGCATCATCCGCATCGGTAATGGCTTTCACCTCTTCCGACTGCAGCTCGCTCAAGCGCTGGATGGTGAGCAAGTTGGCCACAAACACCCCCACTCCCACGGCAGCGATGAGATCCACGAACACCGTCATGAACATCACCCCGTACATGATGGCCGCCCCTTTGAGGGAGAGGCGGTGGGCCCGCTTCAGGAAGCTCCAGTCGAGGATATCCACCCCCACCTTAAAGGCGATCCCCGCCAGCACCGCCATCGGGATCCCTTGGGTGAGGGGAGCGGCAAACAGCACCACCATCAAGAGGATGAGGGCGCGGGTGATGCCCGCCAAGGGCGTACGTCCCCCCGACTGGATGTTCACCACCGTGCCCATGGTCGCCCCTGCTCCCGGCAACCCCCCCAGGAAGCCGGAGACCAGGTTGGCGATCCCCTGCCCGATCAGCTCTTGGTCAGAGTCGTGGCGGGTGCGGGTGAGGTTGTCGGCAATCACCGCCGTCAAGAGGGTGTCGATGCAGCCCAGCATGCCCAGCACCACCCCGTCCAACACCAAGCTGGCCAAAGATGAAAAGGGCAACTGTGGCCATTGCACCTGGGGCAAGCCGGTGGGGATGGGGCCAATGCGCCGCAACTCCCAGTCAGCCATGAACCAGTTGGCCACCAGCGTTCCCAGCACCAGGGCCACCAACTGGGGCGGCACCGCCCGTCGCCAGGGCTTGGGATAGAAAAAGAGGATGGCCAGCGTCAGCAGCCCCAACCCCAGTTCCGGCACCTTGAGGTTAAGCAGGTAGGTCGGCAGGTTCTGCACCGACCCGATCACTCCCCCCTGGCTGGCGTGGCCCAACAGCGGCGGGATCTGCAGCAAAATCATGATCCAGCCAATTCCCGACATAAAGCCGGAGATGACGCTGTAGGGCATGAGGGTGATGTATTTGCCCAGCTTCAGGGATCCAAACAAAATTTGAAACAGGCCCCCCAGCATGACCACGGTGAAAGCTGGCCCCAACCCCTGATCCGGATAGCTGGCGGTAACCTTGGCAACCACCGCCGTCATCATCACCGTCATCGGCCCGGTGGGTTCGGAGATAAGGGTGGGGGTACCACCGAACAGGGCGGCAAAAAAGCCCACACACACCGCCCCGTACAAACCTGCCACCGGCCCCGCCCCGGAAGCCACCCCAAAGGCCAAAGCCATCGGCAGCGAGACAATCGCCGTCGTCAGCCCGCCGAAGAGATCCCCACGCCAGTTTTCTAGGCTTAGCCGCCGCTGCCAATCCAGAAATCTCCTACCGCCGGCCTGCTCTTCTTTCGCTTGCTGCAGCATGCTCCACCGCTCTCGACACTATGTAGGTAGGCTACCATTGAGCGTTACCATAAAAGACTAGACTAGAGAATAGATTTCTATCTATAAGTTTCTTCAGGGATCCCCTTTCGGCGCCGAGTTTGGGAAACTCTCTCTGCCAAGCAGAGCTGCCTGCCGACAGCCGCTCTACCCCAGAATGGTAGACTGGAAACAACTGGATTTGGGGTTACTGCCCTAGGTTGCCGACTGTTGGCGGGCAACAACCTTCTGCCCTTGCACCCTGCCCGCGCCCAAGTCCACCGGGATCCCTCACCTCCACCTCCATCCCATGAGCGACAACGAATTGACCGCGCGCATCATCTCCACCGACTTGCAGCGGGAGATGACGCAGTCCTACCTGGAATACGCCATGAGCGTGATTGTCGGGAGGGCTCTGCCAGACGCGCGGGATGGCTTGAAGCCGGTGCATCGCCGCATCCTCTACGCCATGCACGAGCTGGGCCTGACGGCGGATCGGCCTTTTCGCAAGTGCGCCCGCGTTGTCGGGGATGTGATTGGGAAATACCATCCCCATGGGGATCAGGCGGTTTACGAAGCGCTGGTGCGCATGGCCCAGGACTTCTCCATGCGGGAGCGCCTGGTGGACGGGCACGGCAACTTCGGCTCCATCGACAACGACCCGCCGGCGGCCATGCGCTACACCGAGTGCCGCCTCACCGCCTTTGCCCAGGAAGCCCTGCTGCAGGATATCGACGCCAACACCGTTGACTTCATCGACAACTACGACGGATCCCAGCAAGAGCCGCTGGTGCTGCCGGCGCGGATCCCGCAGTTGCTCTTGAACGGCTCTTCCGGGATTGCTGTGGGCATGGCCACCAACATCCCGCCCCACAATCTGGGAGAGCTGGTGGACGGCCTGATTGCCCTCATCCACAACCCCAACCTGACCAGCCTGGAGTTAATGCAATGGATCCCGGCCCCCGATTTCCCCACCGGCGGGCTGATCATGGGCCAGGAGGGCATCCGCGAAGCCTATACCACCGGGCGCGGCTCCATCACCCTGCGGGGGGTGGCCACCATCGAGACCATTGAGCAGCGGGGCCGACCGGCGCGGGACGCCATCGTGATCACCGAGCTGCCCTACCAGACCAACAAGGCAGCCATGATTGAAAAAATTGCCGAGTTGGTCAATGAGAAAAAACTGGAGGGCATTGCCGACATCCGTGACGAGAGCGACCGCAGCGGCATGCGGGTAGTCATTGAGCTGAAGCGGGATGCCCAACCGCAGGTGGTGCTCAACAACCTCTACAAGCAAACCCCCCTGCAGAGCAACTTCGGGGTCAACATGCTGGCCATCCTCAACGGCGAGCCGCGCACCCTGACCTTGCGGGATGCCCTGCA
>NZ_JANSIR010000046.1:0-2182 GCF_047462155.1 Synechococcus sp. OH2 | reverse complement strand
TTTCTTGGATTTTCGGGCAGAGGTGATCGAGCGGCGCACCCGCTATGAGCTACAAAAGGCGGAGGAGCGGGATCACCTGTTGCAGGGGTACCTGGTGGCTTTGGGGCAGTTGGATCGGGTGATTGCCCTTATCCGCGGAGCTGCTGATACTGCCACAGCCCGCGCTGAGCTGCAGAGCCAACTGGGGCTAAGCGAAGCGCAGGCCGATGGCATCCTACAAATGCAACTGCGCCGCCTTACCGCCCTGGAAGCGGAGAAAATCCAGGCCGAACACGAGGACTTGCTGCGGCAAATTGCCGATTTGCGGGACATTCTGACTCGGCGGGAACGGGTGATGCAAATTATCTGCGAAGAGCTGCAGCAGCTTAAAGCCCGCTTTGGGAGTCCGCGCCGCTCCCGCCTCTGCCTGGAGGACGGTGAGCTGGAGGTCGCCGATCTCATCGAGAACCGCGAGACGGTTATCTTTCTCACGGAGCAGGGCTACATCAAGCGCACGGACATCGAAGAGTTTCAGGTGCAGGGGCGGGCCACCCGTGGCAAGGCTGGCACCCGCATCAAAGACGACGATGCCATTGAACAGTTTTTTGCCTGTCGCAGCCACGACACCATCCTCTTTTTCACAGATCGGGGGATGGTCTATACTCTGCCTGCCTACCAGATCCCTCAAGGGAGCCGCACCGCCCGTGGCAGCGCCATCGTCCAGTTGCTGCCCCTGAGCCGGGAAGAGCGGGTTACCTCGATGGTGCCCGTGAGCAAGTTCAGCGACGACGAATACTTGGTGATGCTCACCCGTGGGGGGTACATCAAAAAAACGGCCCTCAGCGCCTTTGCTAACGTCCGCTCCAACGGCCTAATTGCCATTTCTCTGGAGGAAAACGATGAGCTGCGCTGGGTGCGCCGCGCCCGCTCCAGCGACGATGTAGTGATGGCAACCCGCCAAGGCATGTCCATTCGCTTCCGTGCCGACGACGAGCAACTGCGTCCCTTAGGGCGGCCTGCTCGCGGCGTGCGGGCCATCACCCTCAACCCCGGTGACGACATCGTCAGTATGGACATCATTTTCGCCGAGTCGGTGATGGCCGCTGAGCGAGAGGGGGAGGGGCTGGCCAACCCCTGGGTGTTGGTGATCACCAAAGAAGGGCGGGGCAAGCGCTCGGCCATCGACCACTTCCGCCAGCAAAACCGGGGTGGCAAGGGGGTGATCGCCACCAAGTTCCGCCAGGAGTCGGATGAGCTGGCTGCCCTGCGCATCGTCAATGCCGAGGACGAGATCCTGTTGGTAACCGCCAGAGGCATTGTCATGCGCCAGTTGGCCAAGGCCATCCCCACTCAGTCTCGTGAGGCAACAGGGGTGCTGGTGCAGCGCCTGGATCCCGAAGACAGCATTGTAGGAGTGACGGTGGTGCCCGCTTCGTTTATCGGGGATCCGGCAGAAGCTGAAGAGGAGCCGGCAGATGGGCTCCCCAGGCCGACAGTTGATCCCTGAGGTACGGCATTTGCCGCTTGGGAAGGGTGGGATCCCGTACCGAAGGCAGCAAGGCGCAGGTGCTAAGTTGGGCATAGCCCAAATTGCGGGAGCGGTGAGAGCCTGAGGGATCAGGCAAGCCGTCCAGTTGGGCTTTACCTGCTGTGTTTGGGGAGCTTGGTAACTCCATGTCCAGCCCAATCAACTTCATTCCTGGCTTTGAGGCTGTGCCAACGCCTAGCCCCAACAACCGGCTCTGGCAATACCTGCAGTCGCAGGATCCCAGCGTTTTTCAGGATATTGCCCGCAATTCTTCCCCAGAGGTGCTGGAGATCCTGGGCTATAACATCCGCAGCCTGCTGGGCAGTTTGCCGTCCGACCAATTTGGCGTTCAAATCGTCACCAACCGCGAGAGTTTGGCAAAGATGCTCTCGGGTGCCATGATGGGGGGCTATTTTCTGCGGGTGATGGAGCAGCGCCTGGCCCTGGAGCAGTCTTTGGGCAACTCATCCGCCGCTGTCCCCTCTTCCCAACCTCCAACACCGGATCAACCTCCAACAGCGGAGGGAGGCAGCGCCCAGTAGCTCCGGGCTCAGCCTTGCGGGCCTGAAACCAAGTTCAACGTAAGGCGCGGGATTCCCCACCGTATAGACGGTGGGGAAGGATAGCCCTCCTGACTGATTCTGGATATATCGCTTCACAATTTCTAGAGGTGCA
>NZ_JANSIR010000045.1:4556-17909 GCF_047462155.1 Synechococcus sp. OH2 | reverse complement strand
AAGCAGAGTTCTTTATTTTTGAAGATGTACGGTTTGACCAGACCCAAAACGCCGGCTACTACTTTGTCGATTCCATCGAGGGCCGCTGGAACTCAGGCCGGGAGGAAAAAGGCGGCAACCTGGGCTACAAGCCCCGCTACAAAGAGGGCTATTTCCCTGTGCCGCCCACCGATGCCCATCAAGACCTCCGCACCGAGATGCTGCTGACAATGGCCAAGTTGGGGGTGCCCATCGAGAAGCACCACCACGAGGTGGCCACCGGCGGGCAAGGGGAGCTGGGCTACCGCTTTGCCGATCTAATCACGGCTGCCGACTACATGATGATTTACAAGTACGTGATCCGGAACGTGGCCCGCAAGCACGGCAAGACGGTGACGTTCATGCCCAAGCCCCTCTTCAATGACAACGGCAGCGGCATGCACACGCACCAGTCCCTCTGGAGAGACGGCCAGCCCTTGTTTTACCAAGAAGGCAACTATGCCGATCTGAGCGAAACGGCTCTCTACTACATCGGCGGCCTGCTCAAGCACGCCCCAGCCATCCTAGCCTTTACCAACCCCACCACCAACTCCTACAAGCGCCTGGTGCCTGGGTTTGAGGCGCCGGTCAACTTGGCCTACTCGCAGGGCAACCGCTCCGCAGCCATTCGCATTCCAGTTACAGGCAAAAATCCCAAGGCCAAGCGGCTGGAGTTCCGCTGCCCCGATGCCACCTGCAACCCCTATATCGCCTTCTCGGCCATGTTGATGGCCGGCCTGGACGGGATCAAGAACAAGATCCACCCCGGCGAGCCCCTCGACAAGGACATCTACGATCTGGAGCCGGACGAGCTGGCCAAGATCCCCTCCACGCCCGGATCCCTGCTGGATGCTTTGGAAAACCTGCAGAAGGATCACGACTTCCTACTGGAGGGAGGTGTCTTTACCGAGGATCTCATCCAGACCTATATCGAGTACAAGATCGACAACGAGATCAACCCCATCAACCTGCGGCCTCACCCCTACGAGTTTGCACTCTATTTTGACGCCTGATCGAGGTTTTCATCCAAAACATTCGTTCTCGAATGAGGTTTTGGAACGGGATCCCTTCTTTTGCTGAGGGGATCCTTTTTTTGTGCCCGCCTAGATACTCTAAGTAGGATCGCCAAAGTCTAGAGGTTGGAGGGAGGGTTTGGAATGGAATGGCTTATTTTTGTTCTGTTCTCGTTTTTTCTTATCGGCCTTCTGGCGCTTGTTGTCTATCTAGCTGACTATCTAGAGAAGAAGCGTCGGGAAGCTTTGGAGCAGGTGGCCAGGAGCCTGGGCATGTCGTTTTCAGCGGAGCTACCCGAAGGGATCCGCTCCCACTTGCTTCAGGCAGGCTTTGAACTATTTGAACAAGGCTACGATCGACGTTTCTACAACTCAATGTCCAAGCGGCTAATCGATGGAACTGAGATCGGTGCCTTTGACTATAAGTACACCCGCGGTAGCGGCAAGAGTCGCAGCACTCATCGCCAGTCTGTTTTCTGGGCCTATTGCGAAGATCTACGGCTACCTCATTTTCGGCTACATCCGAATATTCCCCTGTTTCATGACATTGCCAAAGCCTTTGGCATGCAAGATATCAACTTCGAGGGCCACCCTCAGTTTTCCCGCAGCTACCTTTTGCGCGGAGAAGATGAGGCCAAGATTCGCCTGCGCTTCCATCCTAGTTTTCTTAGTTTTTTGGAGCAGCATCCTCCTTGTAGCGCTGAGGGATCTGGGCCGCAGCTTGTTGTTTGGCGGGATGACCAACAGGTGAGTCCAGAAAAAATGGCAGACTGGCTGCGCTTCGGGGAAGAATGGGTGCAACGACTGCGGCTGCGTCGCGTTTAAATCGCCCCTCAAGGCCACTCCCTGGGTATGATGAGAGGAAGAGTTTAAAAAACGTAACGTGTCTTCCTCATTGTCCCAGGCAGTTGTTCTCATTACAGGGGCCACAGGGGGCATTGGCAGCGCCCTGGTGCCTATGTTGGCCCAGGCCGGAGCCCATCTGGTGCTGGCGGCACGGCGGGAGGATCCCTTGCGCGCGCTGGCGGAGAAAGCGGTGTCCCTGGGGGCTGCCTCCGGGCTGGGGATCCCTGCCGATGTAACGGACTATGCCCAGGTGGAGGCCCTTGTCAACCAGACCCTACAAAGGCACGGGCGGATCGACGTGTTGATCAACCTGGCAGGAGCCGGGATCCTCAAGCCTGCCCCGCAAATTACCCCTGCCGAGCTGGAGCGGATGCTGGCGGTTAACCTCAAGGGCAGCTTCTACACCAGCCAACTGGCGGCCAACGCCATGCGGGAGCAAAAATCCGGCCACATCCTCAACTTCCCCGGCATTCTTGGGCGTCACCCTATGGCTATGGCTGCAGCTTACTGTGCCGCCAAATTTGGCGTGGTCGGCTTTAGCAAGTGCATGGCCGATGAGCTGAAGCGCTTTGGGGTGCGCTTTACCCTGTTTTACTTTGGCGGCATTGACTCGCCCTTCTGGGATCCCATCAGCCTCAAGGTGCAGCGGGACAAAATGCTCAGCCCCGCCACGGCTGCCGAGGCCATTCACTTTGTCCTCACGCTGCCCGCCAATGCCGTGCCCAACGAGGTGGTGCTGCAGCCGGAAAGCCATCAGTTTCTGTAACAGAGATCCTGGAGTCCCTCCACGAGCAGCCACGGGATGTCCCACCGCGTGGTTGTAGAGTATCCTACTTTCTTTCGCGGGGGTATCTGGATCCTGGCCCTGACGCTGCAAGTCCAGGAGGGTCCCCCCAGTAGCTAAGGTTTGCTGAGAGCACCTTTAGGAGAGTCCCGAGAAGGGGTGGGATCCCTCCTGGCTAAAGTTGGCAAGCCCCTTCCTGGCCAGAGGAGGGTTGACCAAGCCGGGGGGCTGCTTGCGGCTATTTGGGCAGGTTGCTTCCATAATCAGGAAAGTGTCCACTCGAGGGCCTGGCCGATGGAGGCCATACGCTCGCTTTTGCAAGAGGAGCCTATCCTCTCGTTTGCTCTACTGCTGGGGGTGATCCTGGTGGTGCCGCTGCTCTTTGAGCGGCTGCACTTGCCGGGGCTGGTGGGCCTTTTGGCGGCGGGGATCGCCCTGGGGCCGCAGGGGCTGAACCTACTGAGCTCAAAGCTGCCGACAGTGCAGTTGCTTTCGGATATCGGCGTGGTCTACCTGCTGTTTGTGGCTGGGCTGGAGATCGACCTGGAGCAATTTCGGCAGACCCGCAACCGCTCCGCCACCTTTGGCGTGTTGACCTTTGCCATCCCCCTAACCGTGGGCACTGCCATTGGGCGGCTATTTGGCTTCGGCTGGAACGCCGCCATCCTGCTGGGATCCCTGTTTGCCTCCCACACTCCCCTGGGCTACCCCATTGTCAGCCGCTATGGCCTGGTGAAAAACGAGGCGGTGCTGGTCACCATCGGCGGCACCATCTTCACCGACATTGCCGCGCTGCTGGTCTTGGCAGTCTGTGTCGGCATCCACGGCGGTGAGTTTTCCCTCTGGAGCTTGGTGCGGCTGCTGGGATCCCTGCTGCTGTATGGGGCTGCGGTCCTGTTTGGGGTGGACTGGCTGGGGCAGCGGTTTTTTCGTGTAACCGGCAGCGAAGAGGGCAACCAATTTTTGTTTGTGCTGCTGGCTCTGTTTGTGGCAGCTCTGGGGGCGCAGTGGATTGGGGTAGAGAAGATCATCGGCGCCTTCTTGGCGGGGCTAGCCGTGAACGATGTGCTGCGGGAGGGCTCCGTCAAAGAGAAGATCGTCTTTGTCGGCAGCATCTTGTTCATCCCCGTCTTCTTTGTGGATATAGGGCTGTTGCTCGACCTGCGCGCCTTTCTACAAACCCTCAGCTCCCTTTGGCTGATACTGAGTATCCTGCTGGGGTTGACTCTAAGCAAATACGCTGCCGCCCAACTCTGTCAGTGGCTCTACCACTACACCCCGGCGCAAAAGCTGATGATGTGGTCGCTTTCCTTACCCCAGGTGGCGGCCACCTTGGCAGCAACCCTGGTGGGGTACCGCGTGGGGTTGCTCAATGCAGAGGTGCTCAACAGCGTGGTGGTGTTAATGCTGGTTACGGCCACGCTGGGCCCAATTTTGACCACTCGGGCGGCTACGCAGATGGCCAGGGAGGAGGAACAGGGCCGACTCCCGTCTGGGGCAGGGGTCTCTGTAGCGCCGCCTCCCCAGCCCTACGTGGTCGTGGTGCCCCTGGCCAATCCCGAAACCGAGGAAAACCTGCTGGAGATGGCCTGCCTCCTGGCCAAGCACGAGGGCGGGCGGGTGGTTCCCCTCGCAGTGGCGACCGGCCACCTGCACATGGACTCTCCCTTGCTGCAGGACTCTCTAGAACACGGCGAGGGTCTGCTGCGGCGGGCAGTGGAGTTTTGTCAGGCCTTGGGAGTAGAAGTTACCCCCCTCAGCCGCATCGACAGCCACGTTGCCCAAGGGATCAGCCACGCCAGCCGTGAGCAGAACGCCAGCCTCATCGTCATGGGCTGGAGCGATCCCACCCGCTTGCGGGCCCGCCTCTTCGGCAGTGTCATCAACAGTGTCCTCTGGGCTGCCCATTGCCCGGTTGCCGTGGCGCGCCTGCTCCAGCCCCCTCACAAGCTGCGGCGGATCCTGGTGGCGCTGGAAAACTTTCGCTCGCAGGCGGCTCGGGCAGTGCGCTTAGCCGAGATCTTGGCTGCCGCCAACCAGGGAGAGGTTACCTTGCTCCACATCTGCCTCGCCAGCACCCCCGAAAGCGATCGCCAGTGGCTGGAGGCGCAGCTTTTGTCCCTGGCCCAACAGCCAGACTTGGGCTACCCCGTCCAGGTAAAAGTCTTGGCCAGCGACGAGGTCGTCAAAGCTCTCTTGCAGGAGGCCCAAGGGTTTGACCTGGTGGTGTTGCCCTCTTTTCGGCGGCGTAACCCCAGCGGGAGCCTATCCTTCAGCGACACGACCACTCGCCTCCTAGAACGCCTCACCTGCTCTTTGATCATGGTTGGGGAGCCCCTCTGAGGCCTACAGGGATCCCTTCTTTGCCCGACAGCGCAGCTTTCCTTATCACACAGCGGGGCGGCTTGGTAGCCCCGTACTTAAGTGCGGGGCGAAAAAGCCCGTAAGCAACTTTGGTTGCTCATCAGACGTGGTAGCGATAGCTGCTAGCGGGCCTAGAAAGGCTGATGGGTGTGGGGGTGCTGCTTGATGTTGTCGGCATCCCTCACTTCCATTACCGCGTTGAGAATTCGCCGCGGCTCAGCGCTGAAATGGAGCTTGAACACCCCCCTCTCTGGCGTGCAGACCTGGTGCAGGGGGATGTGACAAAATTGGGGCTTGCTGCGGTACGTACGGGCCGCCGCTTGTAGCCGCTCCACAAAACCTTCTCCCAGCACCACCCCTGGCGGGAAAACATCGGCGGGCAAAGTCGGGATCCCGTTATCGACAACTTCTGCGTAAGTAGTGGCGTAGAGAAGGCAGTAAGAAGTGCTGCGGCGCTCTTGGGCGAGGCAATCCAGGGCGGCGGCGGGAACCGGCTCGGCCACCAACACCTCCCTGAGGCGACCGTCCTCATCCCGTTGGAAGCAAGAGGCCACTCCCAGAACTACATAGTCCAGCCCCTGGACGGGGCCTGAGCTGAGGTGAGTTTGCGCCGTATCCGCCATCGCTGCCCCCTCCGCATTGCTGGTTGAACTTTACTTGACCTCAGGTAAGTACCGGGATCCCATGACAAAACCCCTTGTCCTCACCTTAGCAACAACTTCGGGGTTGGACATCGGAGGCTTACTCTGGGGCAAACTCAGCCCGCAGTTGCCTAGGCGTGAACGCCTCCCGACACTCATCTTCGTTGAGTAAACGCAACTTAGATAGAGGACGGGCTTCACGCTTCACAGACTTGTTTGGACTTGTTTGTCCAGAGGCCTCAGCGTGCTGCCACCGTGCGACCCACGGCGGGAAACTCTCCGGAGATTTAACTTGTTCTCCTCAAGTGTAGGACGAACGGCTTTCATCCCGACACTGATTTACTCTTGAGTAAGCACAATTCACAAATACAGTGCGGGGCTTCCCGCCGATTAAGCTAAAACTCCTGCCGCGCTTCTAGGGCACGGGCCAGGGTGACCTCGTCGGCATACTCCAGCTCGGATCCCATGGGCAGGCCAAAGGCCAGACGGGTCATGCGCAGGCCGGGGGCAACCGGCTTCAGGTAATCCTTAACCACGTGCATGGTGACCTCCCCCTCCACGCTGGGGCTGAGGGCAAAGATGAGCTCCTGGGGCTTTTCCCGCGCCACCCGGGCCACCAGCTCGCGGATGCGCAACTGCTCGGCCCCGATCCCGTTCATGGGCGAGATCAGGCCTCCCAAAACGTGGTAAAGGCCCTTGAACTCGCGGGTGCGCTCCATGGCGATGAGATCCTTGACATCGGCCACTACGCACCAGGTGGAGGGATCCCGCTGCGGCGAGCGACAGATCTCGCAGGGATCTTCCGCCGACCAGTTGAAGCAGACGGAGCAGTACTTAACGGTTTGCTTGGCCTCCAGCAGGGCTTTGGCCAGGGCCTCGACCTCGCTAGCGGGCCGGTTAATTAAGTGCAAGGCCAGGCGCTGAGCTGTTTTGGAGCCAATGCCGGGCAACCGCTGCAGCTCCTCGATCAGGCGAGCCAAAGGGCGAGTGTACATAGGAAGCCAGGCTGGCCGGGATCAGCCCAACCCCAACCCCGGCAGGCTAATATTTCCGGTCAGCTCCTCCATGCGTTTGCGCATCGTCTCGGCAGACTGGGTGTAGGCGTTCACCATCGCCGTTAGGAGCAAGTCCTCCACCACATCCACCGGCTCCTGGAGTACTTGGGGATCCAGAGAGACCTTGAGGGGCTCCTGGTTGCCGTTCACCGTCACCTTCACCAGCCCATTGCCGGCCTCGCCGACGATCTCCATTTCTTCCAGCTCTTTTTGCAGTTTTTGGGCACCGTCGCGCACCTCTTGGGCTTTCTTGAGGGCTTCCTGAATTTTGCCGAAGGGACCAAAGCCTCGGGTCATGGGATCCTCTTTCAGACACTGCTGTTCTACTCTACTCCTTTCCTCTCGCCGGTATAAAGTACCCGCCAAGCTGGGAACCCAGGTCAGATCGGCCTTTTTAGCCTGGGGTTAATCCTGACGAATTATCCTCAACAGAGAGGGCAAAAGCTCCCCCTGCCCCTCAGCGTCCTCTGCCTGGAGGTGTCATGGCTCAACTGTTGCAGGATCCGCAGTCGCTAGCCGCCCAGCCCAGCCCCGTGTGCCAAAAGTCTTCTCCCTTGTCCTGGCGGCGCTGGATCCCGGAGCGCTGGTATGTCCACCTGGGCCTGTGGCTGGCCTGTTTGGCGTTGGGGTTTCCGGTGTTGTATGCCCTGATCGTGAGCACCCAAAACAACGCCGAGGTGTTTCGCTATCAATTGACCTTTGGCTCTTCGTTTGCCTTTAACTGGCAGCAGGTGATGGTGGCGCGTCACCTAGGCCATTACATGGTCAACAGCGCCATCGTGGCGACGGCCATCACGGTGGGCAAGACGGTTTTGTCGCTGTTGGCGGGGCTGGTCTTTGTCTACTTTCGCTTTCCAGGCAAGGGGCTGGCCTTTGGCTTTGTGCTCATGACCTTGATGATGCCCACAGAAATCTTGATCATCGCCCTACTGCGGCTGGTCACCAACTTGGGCTGGGGATCCACCTACTACGCTTTGATCGTGCCTTTTCTGGCCAGCGCCACGGCTACATTTTTGTTTCGCCAACATTTTTCCAACATCCCGCGCGAGCTGGCGGAGGCAGCCCAACTGGACGGGGCAAACCCCTTGCAGTTTCTCACCCAAGTGCTGATCCCCCTGAGCTGGAACGCCATCGGGGCCCAGGCGGTGATTCACTTCGTCTACGCTTGGAATATGTACCTGTGGCCCCGCTTGATCGTGCAAGGCCGGGAGCGACAGGTGGTGCAGGTGGGGCTGCAATCTCTACTCAACTTGGATAGCTCCGCCTCCTATGGCCCCATGATGCTGGGGGCGATCATCGCCAGCATTCCGCCGCTGGTGGTGTTTATTGCCCTGCAAAAGCCTTTCATGAGCGGCCTAGCCCTCAGCCGCGACAAGTAAACTGTCCCCAACTCATGCCCAGAGATCTGCGCCGTTTTATTGCCCTGCTGGAGTCCCGTGGCCAGCTTCGCCGCGTCGCCGCGGAGGTGGATCCCGATTTGGAAATTGCCGAGATCGCCGATCGCCTTTTGGCTTGCGGGGGGCCGGCGCTGCTGTTTGAGCGGGTGAAGGGATCCTCGATGCCGCTGCTGATCAACGTTTTGGGCACGGTGGAGCGCATCTGCTGGGCGCTGGGGATGGAGGAGCCGCGGGAGCTGGAGGAGCTGGGGAAAAAGTTGGCCTTGCTCTACCAGCCGCGCCCGCCAAAAAATTTTGCCCAGGCGGTGGAGCTGGGACAGGCGCTGTTTAGTGTCTTCAAGGCTAGGCCCAGCCGGGATCTGCTCCCCCCCTGTCAGCAGGTGGTGCTGCTTGGTGAGGCGGTGGATCTCACCCAACTGCCCCTGCTGCGGGTCTATCCTGGCGATGCCGGACGGGTGCTGACCTTGGGCCTGATGGTTACCAAAGACCCGGAAAACGGCATCCCCAACGTAGGGGTGTACCGCCTGCAACTGCAAAGCCGCAACACCATGACAGTGCAGTGGCTGTCGGTGCGGGGGGCCACACGGCACCTGCGCAAGGCGGCGGCCCTGGGCCGGAAGCTGGAAGTGGCGGTGGCCATCGGGGTGGATCCCGCCGTGATCCTGGCAGCAGCCACGCCCCTGCCGGTGGATCTCTCGGAGTGGCTGTTTGCCGGTCTCTACAGTGGGGAAGGACTGCCGCTAGCCCGCTGCAAGACAGTGGATTTGGAGGTGCCGGCCCACGCGGAGATTGTCCTGGAGGGCACCATCACGCCGGGGGAGGTGGCCCCCGACGGCCCCGCCGGGGATCACATTGGCTACTACGGCCCTCGCAACGAGCAGGCTCCCCTCATTCGCTTCCACTGCCTCACCCACCGCCGCGATCCCCTCTACCTCACCACCTTCAGCGGCAAGCCCCCCAAGGAAAACGACATGATGGCGCTGGCCCTGAACCGCATTTACACCCCCATTCTGCGGCAGCAGGTGCCGGAGATTGTGGATTTCTTTTTGCCCATGGAGGCCCTGGGCTACAAGGCGGCGATTTTGTCCATCGACAAAGCCTACCCCGGCCAAGCGCGGCGGGCGGCCCTGGCTTTTTGGAGCGCCCTGCCCCAATTTAGCTACACCAAGTTTGTCATCGTGGTGGACAAGGACATCAACGTGCGGGATCCGCGGCAGGTGCTCTGGTGCCTGTGTTCGCGGGTGGATCCGCAGCGGGATGTGTTTATTCTGCCGGACAACCCCTTTGACGCCCTGGACTTTGCCACCGAAAAGCGGGGCCTGGGGGGCAAGATGGGGATCGACGCCACCACCAAGATCCCGCCGGAAACGGACACCCCTTGGCGGCAAGCGCTTGCCTCGGATCCGGAAGTGGCCCGCCGGGTGGATCGCCGCTGGGCCGAGTACGGTCTGGCGGATCTCAAGCTGCAGCCGGCGGATCCGCGCCTGTTTGGCTACGAGTTCTAGGGAGGGCTAAGAGGCTGGCAGGTGCAACAGGCACTCTCTTGGGTGGTGCTGATCCTGAGCTATGTCGGGCTGGGGCTGGGATCCCTGCCCCGGTTGCGCATGAACCGGGCCACGATTGCCCTGGTGGGATCCGCTTTGCTCATTGCCCTGGGGACGGTGCCGCTGCCGCAGGCCTGGGCAGCCATCGACCCAACCACAATTGTCTTTCTCCTCAGCATGATGGTGGTGAACGCCAGCTTGTCCCAGGGCGGCGCCTTCCAGTTGGCTTTGCTGGGCCTAATTCGGGTTAGCCGCAGCCCCTTTGGGCTTTTGCTTATGCTGGTGTTTGGCAGTGGGCTGCTCTCGGCCTTTCTCCTCAACGATACCCTGGCGCTGGTGTTTACCCCCCTCACGCTGCAGGTAACCACTGTGCTGGGGCTGAACCCCATTCCCTATCTCTTGGGCTTGGCGGCAGCCACCAACCTAGGGTCTGTAGCCACCCTGAGCGGCAACCCGCAGAACATCCTCATCGGCTCCTTCTCCAGGATTGGCTACCTGGAGTTTGCCGCCCAGATGACCCCGATTGCCGTGGTGGGGCTGCTGCTGGAGGTGGGGCTGCTGTGGCTCTACTACCCCGAGGTGCGCTCGCTGCAGCCCTTCATCCATCAGGCGCCTTGGACGCCGCTGCGCCTCTACCCACCCCTGTTGCGCAAGAGCGTAGCCATTACAGTGGCGCTGTTTGGGGCCTTTGTGGCCGGCTTGCCCCTAGCCGAGTCGGCCCTGCTGGCAGCAGCCCTCTTGCTGATTACCCGCCGGCTGAAGCCGGAGCGGTTTTTGGGGCAGGTGGACTGGAATCTGTTGGTGATGTTCTCTGGGCTGTTTATCCTGACGCGGGCAACCCGAGAGCTGCTGGCCGGCTGGGGACCCAGCCTAGGGCCCTGGGCGGAGCAGGTGGCGGGATCCCCGTTGGCGCTGCTGGCTGCTGTTGCCCTCCTGTCCAACCTCATCTCCAACGTGCCGGCAGTGCTGCTGCTGCAGTCGCTGCTCCCACTGCAGGGGACGACTGCCTGGCTACTCCTAGCTGCCGGCTCCACCTTGGCGGGCAATCTGACCTTGTTTGGGGCAGTGGCCAATTTAATTACCGTTGAGGCGGCAGCCAGGAAGGGGTATGTGTTGACCTTTGGGGAGCACCTGCGCTTTGGTCTGCCCCTAACGCTGCTGACTTTGGGCTTCAGTGGCCTGTGGCTGGGCCGGCCTTGAGCCTGTGATTTCCCACAAGAGGGACTAGAGAAATGCCTATGGCGTGGCGAGGGCAGCCAAAAGCTCATCTGCCAACAACACTGCCGTGTAGACCAAAGCCTGTCGCTGCTCAGGCGAGAGATCGCCAATGGCGGTTTGGGGATTGCTGAGCATGCCCTGCAACACCCTGCTGGCCACGTATTCCCGTTTGGAGACGCCAGGGCTAGAGATGGTGGGGTTATCCAGGGAGAACTTCTGGTGGTGCTCGAAAGGAAAGGCGTATTCAGAAGCTACCGGCATGGCTTCACTCCAAACCTGCACTCTACGCTGCGCTTGGCCTATTTTCGCATTGTCCCTTGCGGGGAAGCTCCAAAAAGCGAGGGCTCAAAAGAGACACTACGCCCTTCCGGAGGTTTATGCGAATCCATCGCGTCAGCGGGACGGCGTCCTTTGGCAACGGCTTGCCACTTCACCCCTGCCTGCTACTGCGCGGCCTGTGGCAGATGGTTTGAAGGCAAGAAGCGGGTGCGCCACCTCTTCAACGATGCGGGAGTGGTTCTCGGCCCGCTTTGCCCGGCTTGCTTCGCGCTGCCCCCGGCACAGTTGCCTGAACCGCGTGCGGCATCCCGGCTCCAAAGAGCATGGCTATCGCCTGGAGCAGGCGGCTAGAGAGCCCTCCATTCGTTACCCTGTGGCTCCGGCAGTGGCAGCAGCGTTAGCGACAGAATTGGGCATTCCTAAAAAGATGCAGGAAAATCAGGAGAAGTTGAGCCGGAATCCAAACCCGCCGGCTTGCCATTTCGTTTGCTGAGGAATCCCGATGCACGACCTGGACAGTTTGCCAGAGCCAGTAGCCGACGCCCTAATCAAAAGCCTGCTCACGGATGTGGAACGGCTGATCAACCAGCACGGCCTGTCAGAGGTTTTGGTGGGGTTGGCCATGTATTGCAATGTGCAGTTCAAGGCCAAGTTCAATAAACCCAACCGCACTGAGAAAGATGAGGAGCTGGGATTTTATTTCCGCGACGCTGCCAAAGCCCTAGAGGTAGCAGCCAGCCTCACCTACCGCACCATTGACCGCTCCCGGCCCAGCCAGCCCACCCAACCCAACGCTTAGATGGTAGGGATCCCGCCCTTACCCCTCTCCCTGAGGCAGCCCAAGCGCTCCGCGCCGCTAACGCGACCACCCCCAACCCCTCTCCCTCAGGGAGAGGGGAGTTGGCAAGTGATCTAGGGTGGCAAGGGATCCCCCTGGGTTTTTATGCTGGTGGGCGACAGTTGCAGGGAGGCCGAGCGTGAAAATTGTCTGGGAACGCAGCATTTACGGGGGCAATGGCCGCGTGCCCTGCATTATCTGCGGCGGATGGGCCACCCCGATCCAGAAAAAGGGGCAGCAGGTGCTGCTGGCGGTGGTCTACAACGACCGCGGCCAAATCTATGGCGAGATCTGCCGCAGTTGCCTCAGCCTGGGGGCTAAGGGCATCAAAGAGTATCTACGGGAGCGGATTGCCCGCCTGCGTAGACAACTGCAAGACCTGGAGGAGCTGGAGCGGGGAGAGGTGCAACTGCCCACCTTGGAGCAGGAGCTGAGCGCTTACTTGGATTGAGGACTACTCTTCTTTCTCTTCCCGCCGCTCAATCGGGATCTTCAGCCAATGGCTCAGCTCCGCGGCCAGCCATTCCAGCTCTGGCTCCTGCAGACCCGTTAGCTCGTACTTGCGGATGCCCGCCCAGATGTTCAACCGTGGGCTCACCTCCACGCGATCCCCATCGGAATCCCGTTTGGTATGTCGCGGGATCAACTCCAGCCGGTCAATATCCCGTCGTAAACTGGGGGGAACTCTGCGAAAATGCAGGCCAAGCAGCTCGTGGGCTAAGGCGATCCGTTCTTTGTCAATATGCAGGTAAGCCTTGCCGCCGAATAACCCGTAGAGGATCCCGCCCGCCATTACCAACCCCACCGTCCAGAAGGGCAGCGTGAGCAGGCCAAGCATCAGATTGAGCGGAAAAGGAGCATCCCAAACCGACATGATCGTGAAAAAGGTGATGAAGGAGTTCCAAGCAATGGCGGAAGGCAACAAAGCCAAGGCACCGGCTTGTTGGGCCGGGATCACTACCAGAAAGGTCTGCTCGGACTTGTACAGTTGAATCCGGCTGCCTGCCGGCTTTCGGCGGGGAACTGCGGCTGCTGTTGAAGGAACCGGCAGGGGGTGGCGATCCAACTGCTCCAGTGCCGCCAGGGCCTGCCGGGCGGAAGTGGGGCGATCCGCCACTAAGGGCTCTGTCAGCCAGCGCAGCCAGTCGCGAAAGGCCGGGCTCAGTTGCACCGCTGGCTCGAACCCAATCCGGGATCCCACCTGCGGCAAGTCCGCCGGATGCTGGCCTGTCAGCAGGTGAATCAGCGTGGCGCCTAGGCTGTAGAGATCGGAGGCAGGCACAGTTCTGCCGCCAAATTGCTCTAGGGGCATGTAGCCGTAGCTCCCCACCACGGTGTAGGATCCCTGCTCCCGCG
>NZ_JANSIR010000045.1:292-4401 GCF_047462155.1 Synechococcus sp. OH2 | reverse complement strand
CTGGGCTTGAGATCCCGGTGGATGACCGGCGGGTGGAGCTCATGGAGGTAAATGAGGATGCGCAGCAGCTTTTGCGCTAGGTCGCGCACCTCCGGCTCGGCAAAACGCCGCCCTCGCTCCATCCACTCCTGCAGCGAGGGGGCGTCGATGTAGCTTTGCACCAGCGCCAGGCCGCGCCCCCCTTTCAGGGCAATTTCAAAGCAATCGCGGTACTGGGGAATGGCCGGGTGGGAGAGAGTTTGCAGGATCTGGGCTTCTCGCTCAAACAGCTTCAGGTCGGCCCAGTTGAAATCCGGCCCGAATAGGATTAGCTTGATGACAACCGGTTCTGAGGTGAGGAGATCCCGCGCTAGGTAGGTGTGTCTACCGCTACGCTTGCTCAGCCGCCGCTCGAGTTGATACCGCTGCCGCCAAACTGGACGCTCTGAAGCCATCTCTCCTCGCTCAAGCACCCCGTTTGCTCAGCTCCATAGTAGCTCTAGGACAGGGATCCCCTCGGGGTCAGAAATTTGTTCTGGGAGACAGAATCAATGGGATTCCTGGAAAGCCTATCCAACAGCTTTCCCAAAACGGGCAGGATATGCTGGCGAGGGATCCCTGGTTCTCTACCGAGTCTCCCCTGGCCCCTCCGCCTGTTTCCCCACCTACTACCAGGGCTTTCTCCCCAAGCCAGCCTGGGGGAGATCAAAGCCGCTTACCGTCGGCGGGTGCGCGAGATTCACCCAGCTCGTCTGCCTGCCGACTTCCCCGAAGGGTTGCAGCAATTGGCCCAGCGAGATACCACGTCCCTCAGCAATAGCCAGCAACGCTGAGTCTACATCTCAGCCTCCTCCCCCAGCCCTCCCCCTTGCCAAAGCCGGCTGTGACCTCTGCTGCTTGGCTTGCGCTCTTGAGTGCCGGCTGGAGGGGGGCTGCTCTCTGTTTGGCAAGTTTGGTCCTCTGGAATGTCCTCAGCCCAGCCCAAGGTTTGGATGTGGCCAGCAAAACGGTTGTTGTTGGCACCTCTCAGTTTCTCGGCAATGCGGATCCTTCTCTGGCAGCCTCCTCTGTCCCCCCAGACATCCGACACGGGCAACGCCCTAGAAGGTTCTCGGCCCCAGTTGCCCCTTCTGCTGGTCTCCTTTCTCCCTCCTAGCGGCCAGCCCAACTCGCATGCTATCGGCCAACGGCAGCAAAGAACGCCGGCAAGCCGCGCGCTGGGTGCCCTAGCCAGGCAGGACTCTGGCCCGCAGGCGGGAGGAAAAGACCTCGTAAATAACCGTCAAAGGCTGGCCCTGGTGTAACAGGAGATAGTGCCTAGCCCAAAAAGGACCGGGGCAGTTGAGAAGCCGGGCAATAGGCTCGGCTTCGCCGTAGTAGAGCCGCCGCAACTCGCGAAAGGTCTCCAGTTTTTCTTGGATTAGGTTTTGACCAATGGGCAGATTGGGATGGGGCAAGTATCGAGCCAGATGGTCGGAGTTCCACCAAGAGGTGGCATAGAGCAAGGGCTGCTGAGAGGTTGCTCCACACAGCCAAACCCGCCGCCGCATCAAGGGGGATCCCAGCCGTGCCAAATCCTTGGCCAGCCGTTGCATGGACTGGGGGGCGGCCCTCTGCTCCGCCGGCAAATCGACCCGGCCCGTGTCGAGCAGATGGGCCTGAATCGGCTCTTGGGTCAAGGCAGCCAGGTTGCGGGTGGTCAAGCCATCCCCCAAGAGCAGCAGGCGCAACACGGGATCCACCTGCACCAACTCAGGCTGTAGCGGGTCTACCTCCCCCTGCCAATGCAGTTGCAGGGGCCACCAATCGCCTTGGCCAGAGGAGACGTTAGAACAGAGAGCAGCGCTCCAAGGGGATCCTGCGGCGTCGGCCTGGTAGGTCAGTGGAGAAGGGGAAAGTTCCAAGGCGGAGGTTCGGTTGTTAAGTTCTGTATCGCTCCTTAGTCTAACCCACCCCCTGCTGCAGCTCTAGGGGCTTGCCTAGCTGGTGCCCGGCTGGATCAGCAGCCGTACCACCCAGGGGACGACCACGATGACGCTGATCAGGCGGGCCAGATGCATGACCACCACTGTGCTGGTTTGGGCTCCCATGTCCAGGGCAATCAAGCTCATATCGGAAATGCCCCCTGGCGCCGTGCCCAAGATGGCCGTGAGGCGCTCGATGCCCAACCAACGGGAGATCAAATACCCCGACAAAACTCCCGTGCCCACCGCAATCACCGTACAGAGCAGGGCCGGTCGCCACAGATCCTTCAGGGCAAAGAAGGTCTCAGCAGTGAGCTTGCTGCCCAAAAGGATGCCCAGCACCACCTGCATGACAAAGCGGATCCCGGCTGGGGGAGTGGGGATCGGGATCGCCCCCCAAACATTGACCAAACCCACTGCTACCATCGAGCCCACCAAGGCTCCTGCCGGCAGCCTCAGCTTGACTGCAATCAGGGCACCTGCCAACCCGATCAACACCGTCCAGAGATAGTTCATCATTGCGGCTTGGCCTCGCGGCAAGGGGATCTCTGCAAAGCAGGGCTTGGCCCACCTTTTCCACGACATTCGGCGCAAATGCCGTAGAAGTCCAGCACATGGTACTCGATCACAAATTGGTAGCGGCTGGCAAGCTGCTCCTCCAGATCTTCCACCGGGCAATCCGGCAGAGGCACCACCCGCCGACATTCGGTGCAGATCAGGTGATGGCGGTTGTGGCCGTTGCTGGGCAGAACCTGATAGTAGGTTTGCTGATCCCCCAAGTTAACCGCCTGCAGCTTGCCCTCATTGCGCAGAGCATCCAAAACTCGGTAAACCGTGGCCAGACCCACCGTGTGGTTGGCATTGCGTAACTCCAAAAAGATCTCTTGCGCCGAAAGGGGCTGTGAGCGCTGCTCTAGCAGCTCCAGAATTAATTTCTGGTTGCGGGTCTGGCGGGAAGAAGACATGATCCTTTTGTCTGGGTCATTCTTTGGGGTCAACGCTCAGAGTCTGCCTCGGCTTTCATGCGCTCTAGGGTCTGGTGCATCTGGTCGAACATTTGGGTTAGGGAGAGCCCAAATCCCCCAAGCTGGGTTTGCAGTTGTTTGATGGTCATCTGAGCCATAAAGTCGTCGGAGAGCTCCAGCCGCTTCATGAAAATGCGCTGGCGCTCCAGCAATTCTTCCATTCGCTCAATGAAGATTTTTTTGCCTTCCCGGTCGAATTGGCCGTAGCGCTCGCCAAGTCGCATCAGGTTTTGGAAGTCCTGAAACAGTTGCTTGGCTTCTTCTTGGACGATCTCCGAGTCGAAAAAACTCATGGCCTTCGGTTTGCTCTCCATAAACTGTATTGGGTATACCTATCCTATCCGATCGGGCTGGGGGGCGCAGTCCCTGCCGTTTTCCGGCCAGTACGGGATCCCGCCCTTCGCTTGGGTGGAGAATGGAGTTTGGGCCTGTCTGCCCCGCTCTCTGCTATGTTCCCCTTTCCTGGTGTGAAGGCTTACACGCAGCCGGCTTTGGCCCGGCAGTGGTGCCAACGGGTGCAGGGATCCCGACCGCTGTTTTTGGCCTGCCTGGGGTTTACGGAAACAGCTCTTGTGCCGGGCATCTCCGCTGCCGGCGCCACGCCCTCCTTGCGGCGCTACACGGCCCTTGCCGATGGAGAGGTGCTGCTGGGGGGCTATTCTCACCGCTTACCCACCTCTCCCGATGGCTATCCTTCACCGGTGGTGATCAGCCGCGCCGTCCTGAGGGAGTTGGGGATCCCCTGTCGCGTGTTCGACTGTGGTTTGCCGGAGCCGCTGCCGGGGGCAGAAACGGTAAGCGCCAGGGGGATGGCCCGCTGCTTGAGCACGGGGCAGGCTTTATCTCTGGAACAGGTGGGATCCCTGTGGCAGGAGGGGTACGAGCGGGGATCCCGGCTGGAGTCGAGCTACTGCGTCATCGGCGAATGTGTGGCAGGGGGCACCACCACGGCACTGGCGGTGTTGCTGGGGCTGGGCTGGCAAGCAGAGGGCATGGTCAACAGCAGCCACCCGGTCTGTAACCACGCCCAAAAGCTGGCCTTGGCGCGGCAAGGTCTGGCCCATCTCTCGCCCAACGCTACAGCGCCAGAGGTGGTGGCCGCTGTGGGGGATCCGATGCAGCCCTTTGTGGCCGGGCTGGC
>NZ_JANSIR010000045.1:0-175 GCF_047462155.1 Synechococcus sp. OH2 | reverse complement strand
GCGGCAGCCCAGCGGGGGCCGGTGCTGCTGGCGGGCGGCACCCAGATGCTGGCGGTGCTGGCCCTGATGCGGCGCTGGGGGGAAGAGCAAGGGATCCCTTGGCCCCCAGAGAACGTAGTGGTAGGCACCACCCGCTGGGTGGCCGAGGATCCCTCCGGCAATACGGTGGCCTTGG
>NZ_JANSIR010000044.1:10744-11561 GCF_047462155.1 Synechococcus sp. OH2 | reverse complement strand
TCAGATCTGGCACCTGGGCAAACATAGCCGCGGCAGCCGTCTTGACAATGTCCACCGAGTTGAGGTTAATCACCTTCACGGCCTTGATGCGCCGCAGACCCGAATCGTAAAAGGCCTTGAGCGCGTCCATGGCATTCCGATCCAGGTAGCGGCCTGTCAGGTCGTAGGTTTTGATCAGTGTGGTTACGGCATCCCGCATATCCCCAACTCCGTTCCTGTAACTCTATGTAAAAGTAGCTTGAGATGAGAATTTTGCCGGCAACGTCCAAAGGCCAGCCTTGGAAAATCGAGCCAAAGCCCAACACCGGCAGCGCTCCAAGCTCCCCACTTGCCCCCAGAAGTTTAGCATGCGGGGGGTTCTTTCCTGCCTTCTCCTGAGACAATGGCAGATGTTGTTACGAAAATGTAACCTTTCTGCAACGCTCTAGGGATCCGGCAGCAGCACCCGCAGTGGCCTGAGCAGCCTGCCTTGGCAGTGTCCCAACCCTAAGAACGCTCCTTGTTGGCTCTTCACCCGCAGAGTCTCGGCAGTGGCCTGAGCAGGATCCAGGGGAATGGCCTGACCTTGTTGCCAGCGCTGCGCCTCAGCCGGAGACAAGGATACTGAGTCCCAACCGCGAAATCCCCACTCAATCGGCAGCAGGGCGGCGGCGGGATCGGCGGATCCCTGCCACTGCTCCAGGGGCAGGCTCTCTTGGATGCGAAAGGGGCCACTTTGCAACCGTCGCAGGCGGCTCATCAAGCCTCCGCAGCCCAATTTCTCTCCCAGGTCGCGGGCGAGGGCGCGGATGTAGGTGCCAGGGCCACAGGCAATCTC
>NZ_JANSIR010000044.1:0-10622 GCF_047462155.1 Synechococcus sp. OH2 | reverse complement strand
CGGGAACTCGCCAGGGCGCCAGCCCAGGATCTGCAGGTGCCGAATCACCACCCGCCGCGGCTCCAGCCCCAGTTCTGCTGCCTTTGCCCCGGCCCGGGCCAGCTCATAGAGCTTTTTCCCCTGCCGCTTGATGGCGCTGTAAAGGGGCGGCACCTGCTCAATCTCGCCGACAAACTCCTGCAGACATTCCTCCACCTGCTCGCGGCTCAGCTCCGGACAAGGGGATCCCACCTGGATCTTCCCCTCGGCATCGTCGGTGTCGCTGCGCTGCCCAAAGCGGAAGGTTGCCCGATAGACCTTATCCCCCGGCAGAAAGGCCAAAAAGCGCGTCGCCCGCCCTACGGCAATGGGCAGAACTCCCGTTGCCGCCGGATCCAAGGTGCCACCATGCCCCACCTGGCGCGTGCGCAAGACCTGCCGCACCACCGCCACACAGTCGTGGGAGGTGAGCCCTGCTGGTTTATCCAGGTTGAGAAAGCCCTCCAGGGATCCCATGCTGCGCATCACCCATCAGTAATTTTAAGATTTGTAACCGAACTGCCTCAGCGCTTAACATAGGGTTAATTTCTGTCTGCGAGCTTGAAGCACCTATGGCGCAATCTGGCCTATTCCCTCAGCCTATCTGGCAACGCCTGTTGATGATCGCCCCTTTTTTCCTGTGGGGCTCGGCGATGGTGGCAATGCGAGATGCCCTCTCCGAGACCACTCCTCTCTTCATTGCCATTCTGCGGCTGTTGCCAGCCGGGATCCTGGTTTTGGCCTTTCGGCTTTGGCAAGGGCGGGCCTCTGAGGCATCTCAGCCCTGGCATCCCCAGGGGCGGCGAGGGTGGCTGTGGGTCCTGGCCTTCGCCCTGGTGGACGGCACCTGTTTTCAGGGATTTTTGGCGCAAGGGTTGAGAGAGACCGGCGCCGGGCTGGGATCCGTACTGATCGACTCGCAGCCGCTGGCGGTGGCTTTGATGGCCAACTGGTTTTACCGCGAGCGGATGGGATCCCTGGGCTGGCTGAGTCTGGGGCTGGGTGTGGTCGGCATTGGCCTTATCGGCCTCGGCGGGGAAGGATCCCTGCAGGTGGGGGCTGGCGTCGCCTGGATGTTGCTGGCTTCCCTGTCGATGGCCATCGGCACCGTGATGATGCCCAAGGTGGCGGAGGTGGCCGATCCGGTGTTGGCGACGGGCTGGCACATGGTGTTGGGCAGCCTGCCCTTGATCCTGCTCTCGGCGCTAACAGAAAGCGAGCAATGGCAGCACCTGAGCGGCGCCCACTGGCTGGGCCTGCTCTATGCCTCCGTGTTGGGGAGCGCCGTGGCCTACGCCCTCTTCTTCTACTTCGCCTCTCAGGAAAACCTCACCGAATTCAGCTCCCTCACGTTTCTCACCCCCATCTTTGCCCTTCTCTTCGGCAGCACCTTCCTGGGCGAGACCCTGACCCGGCTGCAGTGGGTGGGAGTGGGCATTACCCTGGTCTGCGTGTATGTCATCAACCACCGGCAGGAGTGGCAGGAGCGCCTGCGCTTGGCCTGGCCAGGGATCCTCTCGGAGCTGGGCCTGGAGTTCAGCACCGTCGAGATCCGCGATGGCCGGCCCGACTAAGGGAGCCTTCTCCTAGGGGGGCAGGAACCCCATCGCCTCCCGCACCCTTTGCAGCGTTGGCTCGGCAACAGCGCGAGCCTTGGCAGCATTTTCCCGGATCAGCGCCAGCAGATAGTCTGGGTTGCTCCAGAGCTCTCGGTAGCGCTGCTGAATGGGCTCTAGGGTGGCGATAATGCTGTCGGCGAGGAGGGGTTTGAACTGTCCCCACCCCATCTCAGCGCACTCAGCCGCCACCTCCTCCTTGCTTTTGCCGGAGGTGAGCATGTAGATCGTCAGCAAATTGTGGGCCTCTGGGCGTGCCGGGTCGTCGAAGGTGATGCCCCGAATCGAGTCGGTCTTGCATTTTTGGATCTTCTTGCGGATCGTGTCGGGGTCGTCTAGCAGGTGAATGCGGCTGAAATCCGAGGGATCCGACTTAGACATTTTGCGGGTGCCATCGGTCAAGCTCATGATCCGCGCCCCCTGCGGGCGAATCAGCGCCTCTGGGATCACAAACACCTCGCCAAAGCGGTCGTTAAAGCGGCGGGCAATATCCCGACATAGCTCGATGTGCTGCCGCTGATCCTCCCCTACCGGCACATACTTGGGCTGGTAGAGCAAAATATCCGCCGCCTGCAAAATCGGGTAGCTGAACAGGCCAACGCTGGTCTCCTCCCCCTGTTTCTCTTTTTTTTCTTTGTATTGGATCATGCGTTCCGCCCAGTTCATGGGGGTAATGGTGGTGAACAGCCAGGCCAGCTCTGTGTGGGCGGGCACGTGGGACTGCACAAACAGCACACAGTGCTCCAGGCTAAGGCCACAGGCCAGGTAGAGGGCAAACAGAGAACGGGTGCGCTCCCTCAGCAGCTTGGGATCCTGGGGCACAGTAATGGCATGTTGATCCACAATGCAAAAGAAGTTCTCGTAGTGCTCCTGCTCGGCCACCCAGTTTTTAATGGCCCCCAGGTAATTGCCCAGGTGCAACTCGCCGGAGGGCTGGATTCCAGAAAGCGTGCGCGGCTTGGACATAGGAAAAGCAATCTCAAACGCCAATAAGAGGGGGGACGAGAACCCAGAAAGTCTTTGTTCAGGATATCAAGAGAGCTGCAACCCGTTGGTTTATGAGGGAAGAAAGACACCAACCCGAAACCATGGCAGACCCGGAGCCAGAACTGCTGCGTGCTGCCAACCACTACGTGCTGCTGATCCCAGGCCTGCCGGAGCAATTTCTCACCCCTGAGGAATTGCAGGAGTTCCTTGTGCAACTGCTGCAGGAGTATCCCCACCTGGTGGATGCAGATCTGGCCCGCTACCCCACCCCTCAAGCCCAGGCGCAGCGGCTTATCGACACAGCCTGTGAGGTGGAGGTCTCTCCCGGCGAAACCGTGCAGTGGCACCCTGTACGCCTGCGCAAGCGCCCCTCAGCTTCTTCTCGCCCAGGCCAGCATCCGGCTTAAGGCCACGCTCGGGATCCCACAGGCATGCTACAACGCAAAGAAGAGATACCCAGTCCTGCGCTCTAAGGGGGTCAATCATGCCGCGCAGCATGAAGAACGACAACTTCATCGACAAAACCTTCACCGTCATGGCTGACCTGATCCTGAAGCTGATGCCGGGGGTGAGTCCTGAACAGAAGAAGGCCTTTGCCTACTACCGGGACGGCATGGCGGCCCAGAGCGAGGGAGAATATGCCGAGGCCCTAGAAAACTACCGAGAAGCCCTGGCCCTGGAGCAAGACGACGAAGACCGCAGCTACATCCTCTACAACATGGGCCTGATCTACCAGAGCAATGGCGAACTGGACAAAGCCCTGGAGTACTACCACCAGGCCCTGGAGCTGAATCCCCGCCTCTGTTCTGCCCTAAATAACATTGCCGTCTTGCTGCACCACAAGGGCGAGCAGAGCCTACAGGCCGGGGACGAGGAGACAGCAGAGGCCCTGTTCGATGAGGCAGCTCAATACTGGATCCGGGCCATTCGCATTGCGCCCAACAACTATATCGAGGCGCAAAACTGGCTCAAGACCACGGGACGCGCCAACCTGGAGCTGTATTGAGCTTTCTCCCAAGTGCCTGAGTTTAGCTAGACTGGTTAGACAATTAAAAGCTAGCTGAGTAACCCGGTAACCTGCCGGCAGGAGGGGAAGATGCTGAAACGCGAGGAAGTACGACACGTCGCCCACCTCGCGCGGCTGGAGCTAACCGAGGAGGAAGAAATCCAGTTCACCCAACAACTGGCAGACATCCTGGCCTATGTGGAACAACTGAAAGAGCTGGATACAGAAGCGGTAGAGCCCACCTTTCACGTGTTGGACATGGAGTTGCCCACTCGCCCCGATGAAGTGGAGCCCTACCCCGACATTGAAGGGATCCTGGCCAACGCCCCCGACCGCGCTGACATGTTCTTCAAGGTGCCTCGCATCCTCGAGGAGGAAGACTAGCCACCTTGCAGTGCGGCTACGAGCCACAACAGCTTTTGCTCTTCGGCGGGGGAGGGGGCACATCCAGGGCCGGGTTGCACTCAAAGAAGCCCAACGGCTTGAGCAGAAAGCCAATGTAGCTAACCGGCATCACCGGCCAGTCTTCGGTGCGGGGGAAGTGGTTGCAGCCAAAGCTGTACCAGAGCACCAGGCGGGTATTTTCTAGGGATCGGTTGGCTTGTGTCCATTTCACCAGCCCTTCCCCACCGGGGTGTTGGTTGGGGTAGTCCCCCGCCGGGAACTTCTCGCCAGGATGATAGGGCGTGGCCCAGAGGTGGTGGGCCAAATACCCTGCCCGTCGATACAGCCAGGAGTCGGGGTGGGCCAGGAACCGGACATTCTCTCCTGGGAGCAACTTGTAGGCCACCGGCTGCCCCAGGCGGTTGTGGCGGTTGGGGTTGACAATCTTCCAGTAGCGCCCCCGCAAGGGATCCACCGTTTGCTTGGCTTCCTGCTCGGTGCTCAACAAGGTGGAGCGGGCGCGGAAGGCGTTGCCGTAGGGGTTATCCGGCCCCAGGGGCAGCGGCTCGGCATGGACTTCGTAGAGGGAGTTGCCCGGCCCATCCACCGCCATGTCCAGGCGCACGGTAAAAAAGTGCTGGTGGTTGAGGCCAGACAATTGGGGCGCTACCAAGACGCCAAACTCCGGTTCCTCCCCCGGCAGGGTGGCGCAGGTGTTGATGATGCCGGTGAGCTTGGCCTCGAACTCCAGCGTGCCGTCCTGGTAGAAGTACCAGAAAAAGCCGTAGTCGTAGTTGCCGATGGTGGTAAAGAAAGAGAGCACCAGCCGCCGCGAGCGCCGCACCTGAGCTCGCTCCGTGCGCCAGTCGGTGTGCTTCCAGAGCACGCCAAAGTCCTCCTCGTGCATGCAGATGGCGTTTTTGAGGAGCATGGGCTCACCGCTGTTGCTGGGCAGCCAGGCATCGAAGTAGTAGATCTCCCCCAGGCAGTCGCAGCCCAGGCGCAGGGAATTGGCCTGCATGCCGATGCCGTATTCCCCCACGTCAAAGGCGTTCTTGCGACAGTGGGGATCCCGTGGATCCCCGTAGGGCACCACCATCTCGGCTACCGAAGCCCGATAGAGGATGGGGCGAAGGCGGCCCTGATCCTCATAGCTCACCTGATGCAGCACCAGCCCCTCGCGGGGGTTAAAGCTGATGCGCAAATCCCACTTCTGCCAGCGGATGTGGTGGCCTTCTACTTGGAAGCTCACCCCTTGGGGCTGAGTAATTTCCAAAGGCTTCAAATCTCGGCGAAACTCTTTGAAGAAGATCTCGTCAAAATTGCCATCTTCCGGGGGCAGAGGCCAGGGGCCGCGATCCTCCACCTTGATCACCTGCATTTGGTTGAGGTCAATCCAGGGGTAGAGGCCTTCGAGGGGACGGGCATAGCCATTGTCGTAAGGGGAAGTGCGCAGGAAACACAGACCCCGCACCAGCCGCCGCCCCTCTTCTTCCGGGATCCCAAAGTAGCCCACCGTCCAGTAGTCCACCATCACCCGCTCCACATCGGCAATGCCCCGCCGCTGCAGGGCGGCCAGAAATTGGGGATCCTCCTTGAGCAAGCGGTCACAGGCGTAGACCTCATCGTCCAAAAGGGGCGGCTGCACGCCGGGGACGAGCTGCCAAGAGCACACCTGCTGCCGAGAGAGGGAGACCACCGCCTCGTAGGTGCTGCCCTCGGCGGGATCCAACAGCACCACAAACGCCTGCCGATCCCAGGGTTGGCCCGGTTGCCAAGCTTCCATCCAGGGCCGCTCCGGCTCCTGCAGTTGGATGGTGACAAAGCGGCAGCGGGAAGCAAGAGGGCGCTCCTGACGCAGGATTTTGACCACTTGCCGGATTTCTTCGCCATTCAAGGGATCCAGGGGGTGGCTTGGCCATTCGGGCCGGACAGCCGCGGTTGTGGCAGAAAGCGATCGCTCCTGCTCCTGCAGAGCAGGCTGAGGACTGTGAGGAAGTTCACAAATCACAGAAATAACCTTGAATTCTACAGAAAGTGAATTGGCTGGGTGACGATCCGTTGAAAAATGCCGCAGGGGTCCCCTTGCCTGCCACCCCAGGCGCTCTAAGCTAGCCATCAGCCCGTACAGGACAACCTGGCCGTTGCCACAAGCAACTTTGGCAACCCTGGCCGGCAAGAGGATAGGCTCAAAGAATCCGTTCTTGGGGACAACCTCACCTTCGCCAGCTAGCCCAACCTGAGGTTATCCCCATCCGTTGGGTTGTCTCTGCCCGCTAACCAAAGGAAGAGGGCAGCGGCACCTTGAGCAGCCGCGTTACCGCAAACCGAAAAATATCGAACAATCGCCAGAAACTAACTATAGGCTTCCGAGGGAAAAGATCCCCGCTCAAAAGCAGCAGCAATTTCTTTAGGCCAAACGTGGCATAGGGCAGCATAAAAAAGAATCAACGCTTCATGCAGGCTGAGGGCGCAGCCGCAAGGAAGGAGCTTGATGCAGCACTGCTCTCTTCTCAACGCAAACTCATTTCGGCTTGCCCTAACCCCACCTGCTAGGGGGATCCCCAGTGTTGGGATCCAAGGCGCAACTGCCCATTACTATAGCAGAGGCTCCCCCCTCGGCTACAAGCTGCGGGCAAGAGTCGGCTCTCCGGATCTGAAGTTTAGCGTGAAGTAAAGATCCTTGTATTGGCTAACACATCTTTGAGCAGAGTACTGAAATCATGCTTAAAGCTAAGGATTTCTGGCAAGAGGATCGAGGATCGTCCACAATGAGGTAGCGCTGCTGGAACAACCAACCGTTTTGGTGGGGGAGATGGCTTCAGCTCAACACCGCCTGGTGCCGGTGCGGCCAGAAGACGGCGGCTTTTATCCAGAGCATCTCTTTTTGGCTCTGGAGGCCATCCAACTGGGCTACTGGCAACTGGATCTGCGCAGCGGGGAGCTGAGCAGTTCCCCTCAGTGCAAGGCCAAGTACGGACGGGATCCCGGCGAGGAGTTCACTCTGGAGATGTTTTTCGAGAGCGTTCACCCCGAAGATCGCCAGAGGGTGAAGGAAGCTCTCCAGTTGGCGGGGCCCAGGGCAATGGAGGGGGATCCCAACTTGGCAGTTGAGTACCGTGCCCATCTCGCAGACGGGCAGGTGCGCTGGCACCTCTCCCAGGGGATTGTGCTCCTGGGGCCGGAAGGGGATCCCAGCCATGTGGTCGGGGTAACCCTGGACATCACCGAGCGCAAGCAGGCCGAGCTAAAGCTGCGGCAACAGGTGCAGCGGGAAAAACTGTTTAACCGGCTCATTCAAGCCATCAGCACCTCTTTGGATCTACCCGCCCTCTTTGAGGTAGCGGTGCAGGAAGTAGGCCAGGTTTTGCAGGCAGCGCGGGTTACCCTTTACCAATATCTGCCTACCGAGAAGGTGTGGGTGGGCATTGCCGGCTATGTTCGCTCCCCCGATGTGCCCAGTGCTCTCCACCTGCGCATACCGGATGATCCAGAGATTCCAGCCATCCAGCACTTCAAGTGGCTGCAAGTTTTTCACGTGGCGGATCCCAAGCAAGTTTCCGATCCCTTTGCATTGCAGGAAAGGCAAGACTGCCAGCTCGGCCCTTGGCTAGGGATCCCGGTGGCCTGTCAAGGGAAACTTTGGGGCGCTCTAGCCCTGAGACGCGTGATCTCTGAACCCGATTGGCAAGAGGAAGAGATCGAGTTGGCCAGGGCAATTGGCAATCACCTGGCAGTCGCCATTCGACAGGCGGAACTTCATCAAAGGCTGCAGCAAGCCAACGCCGAACTGGATTACCAAGTGCGGGTGCGCAACGGCCAACTGCAGCAAGCCTACGAAGACGAGGCCCTGCTGCAACTGATCACGGAAGAAATTCGCTCCAGCCTAGACGAGCACAAGATTTTGGAAACCGTGGCGCAGGAACTGGCCCTCAGCCTTGGCCTTTCCGGCTGCATGATTGCCCTCCATGACCCAGAACGACAGGTTAGCGTTTTGGCCTTGGATTATCGACCTGGAGAAGGGATCCGCCGTTTTCCCCTGGGGATCCCCTTTGCCGATTTTGCCGAGGTGCTCCAGCAGCTTCAGGGTGGGCAGTTCTGCTATTTCAGCAACCTTGGCCACCCCTGCTGGCCCAGCTACGACCGCCACACGCTGCTGGTACTTCCCATTTGCGATGCTCAGGAAGGCGAATCTCTCCTGCTGGGAAATATTTGCGGCTCGCGTCCGCCGGGGCAGGTGTTTGGCGAGCGGGAACAGCGCTTGATGCGGCGGGTGGCCAGCCAGTGTGCGATTGCCATTCGCCAGGCCCGGCTTTTCCAAACCGTGCAGCAGCAGGTGCAGCAGTTGCAGGAGCTCAACCACCTCAAGGATGAGTTTCTGCACATGGTCTCCCACGAGATGCGCACGCCTCTAACCAACATGAAGCTGGCAATTGCTTTTCTCTCCAAGGCCAACCTGACGGAGCGGGAGCAGCGCTACTTGCAGATTTTGGAGATGGAGACCAACCGCGAGCTGGACTTGATCAACGAGCTGTTGGAATTGCAAGCTATTGAAGCCGGAAACAGGGATCTCAATCTAACCTGGTTATCTCCTCAGGAGTGGATCCCCAATCTTTCCGAGCCCTTCCGGCTGCGAGCTGCCCAGCAGAACCAACAGTTTCAGTTGGAATGGGATCCCGACCTTTTGCCCCTCTGCACGGATGAGAGCCTGCTGTCGCGGGTGGTGGGCGAACTTTTGAACAACGCCTGCAAGTACACGCCGGCTGGGGAAAGCATCTGTTTGCGCTTTAGCCAGACCCATCAACAGAACCGTCCCGGCTGGCTGATCGAGGTGCGCAATACGGGAGTGGAAATTCCTCCAGAGGCGCTGCCCCATGTGTTTGAAAAGTTCTACCGCATCCCACAGTTGGATCGCCGCAAGGCCGGAGGGACAGGCCTAGGCCTGCCGCTAGCCCAAAAGGCTATGGAGATGTTAAAGGGATCCCTGACTGTAGAAAGCCACTCTGGTCAGGTCATCTTTCGGGTGTGGTGTCCATCCCAAAGTCGATTGCCCCAAAACTCACCCGCCAAGCAAGACACTCAGCGCCTTGCGCAGGACTCGAACCTGCAACCATCGACTTAGAAGGTCGGTGCTCTATCCATTGAGCTAGCAAGGCAAGCTGCAGAGCCATTATATCCTTGGAGGAGTTTCCTCTCCGAGGTCGGCTACACGGCTTAACCCACTCCCTCAATGCCCCCTAAGGAGCTTCAGTTACGGATCCCAGTCGCTAAAGTTATAACGAAGGTCTTGGGAGAACCGGGATCTCGATGTCATTGCCTCCTGATCCTAGCTCAGTTGATGCCAAGAAGGCTGCTCGCGTCTGGGAGTCGGGAAACCCTCCCGGCCTGGAATCTCTCTCTCCGCCGGCCAGGCGCCTGTTGCGCCTCTACCATGGCGGCAGCTTTATCTTTCTGGGCCTGTTGTGGCTGCTGGTCGGGATCCCCAGCCTTTGGGCGCTGCGGGCAGATATCGTCCGTCTGTGGGACCATTTCACCTGGACGGGCCTGCGCTATGCCCTGTTTTACCGGCCCGGCTGGCCCACCTTCGGCCTTTTGCTGTGCGTCAGCTTCACGCTGGGGATCTTGATCGCCCAAAGCCGCTACGAGCTGTTTGGGCTCTATCCTATTGAGCGCTTGATGCTGGAGCGCCAGTCCCGCTGGATTTTGTCTTTGCCCGCCTGCCATCCGCTGCGGTGCTGGCTGGCACGCACTTTCAAGTGAACAACTCCCGACACCCATCTTCGTTGAGGAAACAACCAATACAGTGCGGACTAAGCTAAATGCGCGGGATTCCCCACCGTCTATACGGTGGGGCAGTTTATCTTCCAGACTTCGCCAGCCGGAATAGGAGCTGGGATCCCTCTGCCCCGTCTCAAGAGGGAGCGAGGCAAGGTTCAGCCGGCGGTGCCTCCCTTTTGGATCAGCTCAAGAGCCGGTGTCTTCAAGACGGATCCCGGCAATAGCCAGAAGAGTTGCTATCGAGGTCGACTGGTGATCCCCCACGGGCGGTCGGCGTTGGGCGATAGCCGATAATAAACAAGTAGCATCAGGGGTTGCTGGATATGCTAGAGACCATCTTTAATGCGGCCAATTGGTTTGCTTTGCCTTTTTGGGCTTTGATGATCCTGCTGCCGGGCTGGAAAGTGACCCATAGGGTGATGGAATCACTTTTGCCCATTGCCCTTTTGGCAACGGTTTATCTCTATCTTCTGGTTACCGGGTTTAATGCAGATACTCTCCAGGAGTTTTCCAATCCTCAACTCTCTCTGAGCAGCCTGACTTCTCTATTCAGCCAGCCCTCGGTCATGGCGACGGGATGGGTTCACTACGTTGTGATGGATCTATTTGTGGGCCGCTGGATCTTCTTAGAAGGCTGGGAAAAGCGAGTTTGGACAACTCACTCTCTGCTTTTGTGCTTGTTTGCTGGGCCGGTGGGTTTGCTCTCCCATCTGCTCACGGTGACCGTGGTGCAAGGGATCCGAAAGGGCCGGCCTGGGGTTGTTGGAGCGGATCAAAGTGCAGAAGTGCCGCAAGAATCCTCATGAACTACCCCACCGCGCAGGCGGGTGGGG